>NZ_JBHWUU010000017.1:0-108896 GCF_042737375.1 Streptomyces sp. NPDC060000 | reverse complement strand
CAGGCCGCGTGGTGCGGCCGGGCCCCTGTCACAGAAGGCGGCGGATCAGCGGTGGCTGAACCACGACATGGAGGACAGGGCCTTGTCGTCGAAGCCGAACAGGGCCTGGTTCTCCCAGCCGTTGCCGGAGCCGGCGTCGGCCGGGTCCCAGCCGTTGCCGGTGACGGCGGTCCAGGTCGCCTCCCAGTAGAAGACGCCGAGACCACGGCCGTTCGGGACGGCTTCCACGATGTTCGCGACGGCGTTCATCCAGGCGAGCTGCCCCGCGGCGGTCGCCGGGTAGCCGGTGACCAGCTCACCGGTGGTGTCGATCTGGTTGACGAGCGAGTCGTCGCTGTCGAGACGGAAGGGGTAGGCCGTCTCCGCGATGAAGACCGGCTTGCCGTACCGGGAGGCGACGTCGTCGAGGGTGGTCTGGGCGGCGGCCAGTGAGCCGTGCCAGTAGCCGTAGTACGACAAGCCGATCACGTCGTAGTTGATCCCGTACGTCTTCGCGTTGTCGAACCACCACCGGACCGTGGCGTCGTCGCCGGCGTTGGCCAGGTGCAGCGCGACCTGGGTGCCGGAGGAGACCGCCTTCACCGCGCTGTAGCCGGAGTTGATGAGGCCCGCGAGCTGCGACCAGTTGTCCGTCGAGCCCTCGGACCACAGCATGCCGCCGTTGATCTCGTTGCCGACCTGGACCATGTCGGCGGTGGTGCCCTGGGCCTTCAGCGCGTTGAGCACGTCGTACGTGTGGTTGTAGACGTCCGTCTTCAACTGGCTGTAGGAGTGGCTCGACCAGGCGGCGGGCTTGGTCTGCTTGCCCGGGTCGGCCCAGGTGTCGGAGTAGTGGAAGTCGACCAGCAGCTTCATGCCGGCGGCCTTGATCCGCTTGGCCATGGCCAGCACGCGCGTCTTGTTGTTGTAGCCGTCGGCGGGGTTCACCCACACCTTCAGGCGCGCGTAGTTCATCCCGGCGTTCTTCAGGATGGTGACCGCGTCGCCGGTGGTCCCCGAGCTGGTCCTGTACACACCGCCGAGTGCCTCGCTCTTGGCGAGCGACGAGATGTCGGCGCCCTTGACGGACAGACCGGTCGAGCCCGACGTGAAGGTCAGGTCGTCGACATTGATCCAGTTGCCCGCGTTCGCGTCACTGTTGATGCTGATCGTGCACTGGTTGTTCGTCACGCTGACCGACGTGACGATCCGTACCCAGCTGCTGGACGACACCGGCAGGTCGGTGCGCTGCTCCGCACTGCCGCAGTTCTTCAGGGCCAGATACGCGGAGTTCTGGCCGCCGCCGGAGCGCACCCAGGCGGTGAGCTTGTAGGCGCCGTTGGTGAGACCTGACAGGTACTGGTACGTCTCGACCTTGTAGGCAGAGGCCGAGTAGTGCGAGAGGCGGTAACTGCCGCCGTGGCCACCGGACTCGGTGAAGGAGGCGGAGTTCTGCCCGGCCGCCGAGTACGTCGACCAGCCGGCCGGTGTAGCGGTACCGGCTCCGTCGGTCTCGAAGCCGCCGTTGGTGAGGGTGGTGGCCGCCTGCGCGGTCTGCGCGGGCAGGGTGATGAGGGCGAGCCCGGCGGCCAGCGGCAGCAGCAGGGTTCTGAGGGTGCGTCTGGGATGGAACATCGTCGTCCGTCGTCCCTTCGACGTGGTGGGGTGGGGTTCCCTCGTGGGGTGAGGGACCCCCTCCGCCCGCGGCTCGCGGCTCCACGGGCGAAGGGGGAGTCGGCTCAGCCGTCGAGTCGTACGACCCGGACGGCTCCCGCCGGGACCGCGAGGCGGCCGGCGGCGCGTTCGCCCGTCAGCAGTTCGGTGCCGGAGGTCTCCAGCGGCACCTTGGCGTCGGTGGCGGTGTGGTTGATCGCGAAGAGGTAGCTGCCCGTCCCGCCGGAGCGGCGCACGACCTCGACGTCGCGGGGCAGGTCGGCGCGCGGGGTGATCGCCGCGTCCTCGGCGGCCCGGCCGAGCAGTGTGTCCAGGTCCTCGGGGCCGAGGCGGGTGGAGACGTACCAGGCGGTGCCCTCGCCGAGCCGGTGCCGGGTGACGGCGGGGCGGCCCGCCGTGAGTCCTTCGGCGTAGGTCCAGACGGTCTCGGCTCCGCGCGGCACCACGAACTCCGTCCACACGTCGCCGGTGAGCTCGGAGCCGTCGGGGCCGGTGACACGCACGTTCTCGCCCTGGAGCAGCGGTGAGAACTCCTCGACGGTCAGGCCCAGTACGTCGCGGAGCACACCGGGGTAGGCGCCCTCGTGGACGGCGTCGTGCTCGTCGACGATGCCGGAGAAGTAGGACACGACCAGGGTGCCGCCGTTCGCGACGTACTCCCTGAGGTTGTTCCCGGCCGCCTCCGTCATCAGGTACAGGGCGGGCACCACGACCAGGGGGTACGCGGACAGGTCGGCCTCGGGGTGGGCGAAGTCGACGGTGAGGTGGCGGTCGTAGAGGGCCTCGTAGAAGGCGTCGGCGCGCTCGCGCGGGTCGGTGTCCTCGCTGGGCCGCCAGGCGAGGTTCTGCGCCCACCAGGAGTGCCAGTCCCACAGGACCGCCACGTCGGCCTCGGTGCGGGTGCCGCGGATCGGGGCGAGCGAGTCGAGGGAGGCGCCGAGTTCGACGACCTCGCGCCACACGCGCGTGTCGGTGCCGCCGTGCGGGACCATCGCCGAGTGGAACTTCTCGGCGCCGCGCCGGGACTGCCGCCACTGGAAGAACATGGCGCCCTCGGAGCCGCGGGCCACATGGCCGAGCGAGTTGCGGGCCATCTGGCCGGGCGCCTTGGCGGGGTTGCGAGGCTGCCAGTTGACGCCCGAGGTGGAGTGCTCCAGCAGGATCCAGGGGGCGCCGCCGGCGACGGAGCGGGTGAGGTCGGCGGCCATCGCGAGGTTGACGTGGGTGCGGCGGCCGTCGGTGATCAGGTAGTGGTCGTTGGTGACGATGTCGACCTCACGGCCCCAGGCCCAGTAGTCGACCGAGTCGCACTGGCTGAGGGCGGTCATGAAGTTGGTCGTCACCGGGACGCCGGGCGCGAGCCGGTGCAGGATGTCCCGCTCCGCACGGAAGTTCTCGCGCATGGTGGCGTCGGCGAACCGCTTGTAGTCCAGCGCCTGCCCCGGGTTGCCGACGGTCGGGGTGGCGCGCGGCGGGTTGACGTCCTCGAAGCCCGCGTAGCGCTGGCCCCAGAAGGCGGTGCCCCAGGCTTCGTTGACCGCGTCGACCGTGCCGTACGTCGTCTCCAGCCAGCGGCGGAAGTGGGCGGCGCAGGAGTCGCAGTAGCAGGCGGAGACAGGGACGCCGTACTCGTTGTGCACGTGCCACATCGCCAGCGCCGGGTGGTCGCCGTAGCGCTCGGCGAGACGCGTGGTGATGTTCGCCGCGGCCGCGCGGTAGTCCGCGTTGCTGTGGCATATCGCGGCGCGGGAGCCGAACTCGTAGCGCACGCCCTCGGGGGTCACGGGCAGCGCCTCGGGGTGGTCGCGGTAGAACCAGACCGGCGGTGCCACGGTCGGTGTGCCCAGGTCGACGCGGATGCCGTTGTCGTGCAGCAGTCCGATGACGCGGTCCAGCCAGCCGAAGTCGTACTCCCCGGGTGAGGGCTCCAGCAGGGCCCAGGAGAAGATCCCGACGCTCATCATGGTGACGCCGGCCTCCCGCATCAGCCGGACGTCGTCCTGCCAGACGCTTTCCGGCCACTGCTCGGGGTTGTAGTCCCCACCGAAGGCGAGCCTGGCGAGGCCCCTGGGGCTGGTCTCCGGCATTGGATGTCTCCCGTTTAATCGATCATTTGGGAACGTGCACACACGGCGACGCCGTTCGGATCCCAACATAACCGCACAGCAACAACCATTGACAAGTGTCCGGGATGTTTCTCTACTGTGAACGCTCACAGACACCATGGCTGGTTCTCGCGACGGGCGGGGATCCGGCTCATGTGATCGCATGGCAGGTTTTCGCACCGGGCGAGAACCCAGGTCAGGGGAGAGATCCATGCCCAACACGAAGCGTCGGCGGCTCTTTGTCAGAGGTGCAGCTTCCACCATCGCCGTCGCCCTCGGCGCCACCGCACTCGCCGCATGCGGCTCGTCCGACGAGGACAGCGGCGCCGAGTCCGGTCCGGTATCGCTCACGTACTGGACGTGGACGCCCGGCATGGACAAGGTCGTGGACCTGTGGAACAAGGGCCAGGGCAAGAAGGACCAGATCACCGTCACGGTGAAGAAGCAGGCGTCCGGCGACACGCTGGTCACCAAGATCCTCACCGCGCACAAGGCCGGCAAGGCCCCCGACCTGGTCCAGGCCGAGTACCAGGCACTGCCGACGCTGGTCAGCAATGACGCGCTCGCGGACATAGCGAAGAACGTCGGCGACGCGAAGGACAAGTTCGCCGACGGTGTCTGGCAGCAGACGACGCTGGGCACGGACGCCGTCTACGCGGTGCCGCAGGACATCGGCCCGATGATGTTCTACTACCGCGCGGACCTCTTCAAGAAGTACGGCCTGACGGTCCCGGGGACCTGGGAGCAGTTCGCGCAGACCGCCCGCGCGCTGAAGAAGAAGGCCCCGGACACGGACCTGACCACCTTCTCCGCCAACGACTCCGGCCTCTTCGCCGGCCTCGCCCAGCAGGCCGGTGCCAAGTGGTGGACCACCTCCGGCGACAAGTGGAAGGTCGGCATCGACGACGCGGCCACCAAGAAGGTCGCCGACTTCTGGGGCGGCCTCGTCAAGGAGGGCGCCATCGACAACCAGCCGATGTACACGCCGGCCTGGAACAAGGCGCTCAACACCGGCAAGCAGATCGCCTGGGTCTCCGCCGTGTGGGCCCCTGGCACCCTGACCACCGCCGCGCCCGACACCAAGGGCAAGTGGGCCATGGCCCCGCTCCCCCAGTGGTCCAACAGTGAGAACGTCACCGGCAGCTGGGGCGGATCCTCCACGGCCGTGACGACGGACTCCAAGCACAAGGAGGCCGCCGCCAAGTTCGCCGCCTGGCTGAACACCGACGGCGACGCCCTCAACGCGCTGGCCAAGGAGAGCGGCATCTACCCGGCCTCCACGTCGGCCCAGCTCAGCGGGGCCTTCACCACCCCGCCGGACTACTTCTCGAACCAGGCCGACTTCTACACCACGGCCGCCAAGATCGCGAAGACCACGGCGCCGTCGGCCTGGGGCCCGAACGTGAACGTCGCCTACACGACCTTCAAGGACGCGTTCGGCGCCGCCGCGAAGGACAAGTCGGACTTCTCCGCCGCCCTGGCCAAGATGCAGGCGGACACCGTCGCCGACATGAAGAAGCAGGGCTTCGAGGTCTCCGAGTGACGACCGCACACCGCGGGAGGTCGTACGGGGTCAAGGGGGCCCCGTACGCCCACCCGTCTCCCGCCACCACCCTCAAACGAGCCCGAAGCGCCCCCTATCTCTTCCTCGTCCCCGCGACGATCCTCTTCACCCTGTTCTTCGCGCTGCCCATCGGGTACGCGGTGTGGCTCAGCTTCCGCAAGGTGCATGTCTCGGGCCTCGGCCTGGGCTCGGGCGCACGCAAGGAGGTCTGGGCCGGCGTCGAGAACTACACCGACGCCTTCACCGACAGCGAGCTGCTCGACGGCGCGCTGCGCGTCCTCGGCTACGGCTGCATCGTCGTCCCGGTGATGCTGGGTCTGGCGCTGCTGTTCGCGCTGATGCTCGACTCCGAGAAGGTGCGGCTCACGCCGTTCACCCGGCTCGCGATCTTCCTGCCGTACGCCATCCCCGGCGTGGTGGCGGCACTGCTGTGGGGCTTTCTGTACCTGCCGGACGTCAGCCCCTTCTACTACGTGCTCGAGAAGCTGGGCATGCCGCAGCCGGACCTGCTGGACGGCGGTCCGCTGTACCTCGCCCTGTCGAACATCGCGGTCTGGGGCGGGACCGGCTTCAACATGATCGTCATCTACACCTCCCTGCAGGCCATCCCTGCCGAGGTGTACGAGGCGGCGAAGCTCGACGGCGCCACCCCGGCACAGATCGCGCTGAGGATCAAGATCCCGATGGTGGCGCCCTCGCTGGTGCTGACCTTCTTCTTCTCGATCATCGCCACGCTCCAGGTGTTCAACGAGCCGACCACCCTCAAGCCGCTCACCAACTCCGTTTCCACGACCTGGAGTCCGCTGATGAAGGTGTACCGGGACGCGTTCGGCACCGGTGACATCTACCAGGCGGCCGCCGAGGCCGTGATCATCGCTTTCGTCACGCTGGTGCTGTCCTTCGGCTTCCTGCGGGCCGCGAACCGTCGCAACAAGCAGGAGGCAGCGCGATGAGTTCTCTTGCCGTCCAGAAGGCGCCCTCGGCCGCCGGGGCCGCGGGCACCACCCGGGGCCGCCCTCCGCTGCGCGGCCGCATCGCGCTGGTGCCGACGATCACGCTGCTGCTGGGTGCGATCTACTGCCTGCTGCCGGTGGCGTGGGTGGTGATCGCGTCCACCAAGTCCGGCAGTGAGCTGTTCTCCACGTTCACGTTCCTGCCGGGCAGCGGTTTCACGGCCAACGTCCACGACCTCAACGCCTACCGCGACGGCATCTACTGGCAGTGGATGGGCAACTCGGCCCTGTACGCGATTCTCGGCGCGCTGCTGTCGACGTGTGTGTCGGCGTTCAGCGGCTACGCGCTGGCGACCTACCGCTTCCGGGGCCGCGAGACGATGTTCAACGTCCTGCTCGCGGGCGTGCTGATGCCGCCGATCATCCTCGCCATCCCCCAGTACCTGCTGATGGCGAAGGCGGACCTGACGGACTCCTACTGGTCCGTGCTGCTGCCGCAGATCCTCTCGCCGTACGGCGTCTACCTCTCGCGCATCTACGCTGCCGCGGCCGTGCCGGGCGACGTGGTGGAGGCCGGCCGGATGGACGGGGCGAGCGAGTGGCGGATCTTCACCAGGATCGCGCTGCCGATGATGGTGCCCGGCATGGTGACGGTGTTCCTGTTCCAGTTCGTGGCGATCTGGAACAACTTCCTGCTGCCGTACATCATGCTCAGCGACGACGAGAAGTTCCCGATCACCCTCGGCCTGTTCACCCTCCTCGAACAGGGCGCCAACACCCCGGCGCTCTACACGCTGGTGATCACCGGCGCGTTCCTCGCGGTGATCCCGCTGGTGGCGCTGTTCCTGGTCATTCAGCGGTTCTGGAGCCTGGATCTGCTGTCCGGAGCCGTAAAGTCATGACCATGAACAATGGTGCGGGGGGCCGGCGCAGACCGCCGACCATCCACGACGTGGCCCGGGAGGCGGGAGTCTCACGGGGCACCGTCTCGCGCGTGCTCAACGGTGGCCACTACGTCAGCCCTGCCGCGGCCGAGGCGGTCGACGCCGCCATCCGCAGGACGGGTTACGTCGTGAACCGGCACGCCCGTTCCCTGATCACCGGCCGTTCCGACTCGGTGGGCTTTCTGCTGACGGAGCCTCAGGAACGGTTCTTCGAGGACCCCAACTTCAATGTCCTGCTGCGCGGTTGTACGCAGGCGCTGGCCGCGCACGACATACCCCTCCTGCTGATGCTGGCCGGGACCGAGGACGAGCGACGGCGCATCACGCGGTACATCACCGCCGGGCACGTCGACGGGGTGCTGCTGGTCTCCAGCCACTCCGGGGACCCGATCGCCACCGAGCTGCGCGAGGCGGGCGTACCGCTGGTCGCGTGCGGCAAGCCGATCGGCATCGGGTCCAAGGTGAGCTATGTGGCCGCCGACGACCGGGACGGCGCCCGCGACATGGTGCGCCACCTGCTGGCGCAGGGCCGTCGGCGGATCGGCGTGGTCACCGGTCCGCTGGACACCCCGGGCGGTGTGGAGCGGCTCGCCGGCTACCGGGAGGTGCTCGCCGAGGCGGGCGTCGACTACGACGAGCGGATCGTCGTCTCCGGTGACTACAGCCGGGCCAGCGGTGAGGCGGGCGCCGAGCGGCTGCTGGCGCAGGCGCCGGACCTCGACGCGGTGTTCGTCGCGTCCGACCTGATGGCTCAGGGCGTGCTGACGGCACTGCACCGGGCGGGCCGGCGGGTGCCGGAGGACGTCGCGGTCGGCGGCTTCGACGACTCCCCGGCGGCGACCGCGGTCAGTCCCTCCCTCACCACCATCCGGCAGCCCTGGGACCGGATCAGCAACGAGATGGTCCGGGTGCTGCTCGCCCAGATAGGGGGCGAGGATCCGGCGGCGGTGATCCTGCCGACGGAGCTGGTGAAGCGGGAGTCCACATAGCGGGTGGGAAGCCGACGGGGGCGGTCAGCGGGTGCGCGATGAGGAGGGGCGGCGCCCGCGCCGAACCGGTCAGGATCGAAGAAGCCGTCCGCGGCTCTCCCGCCTAGCGTGAGAAGTGCGGGAGAACGGAGATGTTCTCGCGCACCGCACGTCACCGAGGAGGACGCCATGGCCGCCGGCCTGCAGACGATCATCTACCCCGTCAAGGACCTCGCCCGGGCCAAGGCCCTGTTCAGCGCACTGCTGGAGGTCGAGCCGTACGCCGATGAGCCCTACTACGTCGGTTTCAAGGCCGCCGGTCAGGACGTCGGACTCGACCCGAACGGACACGCCAAGGGCATGACCGGACCGGTTCCGTACTGGCATGTCACGGACCTGCGCGAGCGGCTCGCCGCGCTGGTGGCGGCCGGGGCGGAGCTGCTCCAGGACGCACAGGACGTCGGCGGCGGCAGGCTGATCGCGTTCGTGAAGGACGCGGACGGCAACCTGGTGGGGCTGCTCCAGGATCCGGCCGCCTGAGGCACCTCCCCAACCGCTTGCACTCGCACTAGTTGCACAGTCAATGAACCGCCGTTCCGGTGTTACCGTGCAGGTATGGCAGCGAAAACGGCCGGTTCGGGCCTCGAGGAGCGGTGGCGGGACATCCTGTCGGTGCACGCGCGCACGATGTGCGAGATCGATCGCGCGCTGCACCCGCACGGCCTCGGAGCGAGCGACTTCGAAGTGCTCGACATCCTCGCCTCGGAGGCCCCCCGGGCGGGCGACCAGTGCAGGGTGCAGAACCTCGTCGGACGGGTGCACCTCAGCCAGAGCGCACTGTCCCGCCTCATCGGCCGTCTGGAGAAGGAAGGCCTGGTGGAGCGCTCCGTCTGCATGGAGGACCGGCGCGGGGTGTGGGTCGCCCTCACCCACAAGGGCCGCGACCTGCACACCGGCGTACTGCCGCTCCAGCGGGCGGTGCTGGAACGGATGCTGACCGAGTCCTAGGCAGCCCGACCCTGCGAGTCCTGCGAGTCCAGGGCAGCCTGGTCCTGCGAGTCTGGGCCCGGTCCTTCCGACCGGGCCCGTATTCACGACCCCACACACCGCGCGCGGCCGCCCCCACCCGGTCGGCGTCGACGTCGGACTTCTGCGTCTCAGCGGGCGAGCAGGGTGCGAACGCCTTCCGAGGTGAGGGTCAGCGGATGGTCGCCGGCCGGGTCGATGGCGAGGGACAGTTCGCCGGTCGGCCACTGCGCGGCGAGCGCGCCGAGGGGCACCAGACGGTAGCGGTCGACCTCCGGCAGCAGGTCCGCCATCTCCGGTTCCGAGGTGAAGACCGGCACCACCGGCGTGCCCCCGGGCTGCTCCAGGACGGGCAGCGCGACCGTGGTCGGGTTGGTGACGTCCTCGTCGAGGGCGTCGTCGGGCACGGGCACGAGTACGTCGCACTGCGCGAGCGTGTCCAGTGCGGCGGTGTCCTCGGTGTCCCGGGCCAGCGCGTCCAGCGCCAGCGCGGCGGGGTTGTTGGTGCGGTCGTGCGCGGGTGTCTCCATGGCGAACTCCCTGGTTGCGGCGGTCCGGCTCGCGTACCCGACCGCGGAGCGCTCAATCCCCCGGCGGGGGGGTGAGGCGCCGAGGGGCACGTCCGCCACCTCCGCAGCATCTCAGCGAGGGTCGTGCCGTGGGCGAGGAGCCGGCGCGGGCGATGACATGCAGGGTCCCGACGTGCGGGGCCGCAGAGAGTGGGAGTCGTCGCCGTGGCGTACCCCGTCCTGATCCCGGCCCTGGGCATCCGCGCCCGCACACGCGCCGGGGACGGCCGGCGCCCCCGCACCGGTCTCAGTGATGCCATTCCGAGCCGAACACCTTCCGCACGCCTGCGGGTTGAAGGTGGACGGCCCTCTCGGGTGACGAACCCGCACAGGTGAGCGCGGGCCCGCTTGAATGATCGAATGACCGCAGGGTTAGCATATGAGCGCCACCTAGCTCGAAAGATAGGCCCGTGACGCTCAACGACGATTCGTTCACCAACTGGAAGAACCGCGAGGAGATCGCGGAGTCGATGATCCCGATGATCGGGAAGCTGCACCGCGAACGGGACGTGACCGTCCTGCTGCACAGCCGCTCCCTGGTGAACAAGTCGGTGGTCAGCATCCTCAAGACCCACCGGTTCGCCCGCCAGATCGCGGGCGAGGAGCTCTCGGTCACCGAGACGCTGCCGTTCCTCGAGGCCCTCGCCGCACTCGACCTCGGCCCGTCCCAGATCGACATCGGCATGCTCGCCGCGACCTACCGGGCCGACGGACGGGGCCTGTCGGTGGCGGAGTTCACCGCCGAGGCCGTGGCCGGCGCCACGGGCGCCAACAAGATCGACCGGCGTGAGCCGCGCGACGTCGTCCTGTACGGCTTCGGCCGCATCGGCCGCCTCGTCGCCCGCCTGCTCATCGAGAAGTCCGGCTCCGGCAACGGTCTGCGACTGCGCGCCATCGTGGTGCGCGGCGGCAGCCGGCCCGCCGACGACCTGGTCAAGCGGGCGTCCCTGCTGCGCCGCGACTCCGTGCACGGACAGTTCCAGGGCACGATCACCGTCGACGAGGCCAACAACAGGATCATCGCCAACGGCAACGAGATCACGGTGATCTACGCCGACGACCCGAGCCAGGTCGACTACACCGAGTACGGCGTCCGCAACGCCATCCTCATCGACAACACCGGCAAGTGGCGCGACCGCGAGGGCCTCGCCAACCATCTGCGGCCGGGCATCGACAAGGTCGTGCTGACCGCGCCCGGCAAGGGCGACGTGCCGAACATCGTGCACGGCGTCAACCACGACACGATCAAGCCGGACGAGCAGATCCTGTCCTGCGCGTCCTGCACCACCAACGCGATCGTCCCGCCGCTGAAGGCGATGGCCGACGAGTACGGCGTGCTGCGCGGCCACGTGGAGACCGTTCACTCGTTCACCAACGACCAGAACCTGCTGGACAACTACCACAAGGCCGACCGGCGCGGCCGCTCGGCGCCGCTGAACATGGTCATCACCGAGACCGGCGCCGCCTCCGCCGTCGCCAAGGCGCTGCCCGACCTCAAGGCGCCGATCACCGGCAGCTCGATCCGGGTGCCGGTGCCGGACGTCTCGATCGCGATCCTCAGCCTGCGGCTCGGCCGCGAGACGAGCCGCGAGGAGGTCCTCGAGTACCTGCGCGAGGTCTCACTGACCTCGCCGCTCAAACGCCAGATCGACTTCACCACGGCGCCGGACGCGGTCTCCATGGACTTCATCGGCTCGCGCCACTCGTCGATCATCGACGCCGGCGCCACCAAGGTCGACGGCGACAACGCGATCCTCTACCTCTGGTACGACAACGAGTTCGGCTACTCCTGCCAGGTCGTCCGCGTCGTCCAGCACGTCTCCGGGGTGGAGTACCCGACGTATCCGGCGACGGGCGCCTGACAGGACCTTGCAGGATCCGCGGATCAGTGCGCAATGCAGGTGCGAGATGCGCACTGGAAGACTGATGAAGATGTTGGGTTCTGGCCTCGCCGTGTGAGCGGCGGGGCCAGACTCGTACGTGCAGGACCAGGCCCGCGTGCTGCGCGCCCTGCGCGATCGGCTGGAACGGCTTTATGACGCCCCAGCCGCCATTGAGGGACGTACGGCCTCCCCTGAACGTCTTCCGGAACGTTTCCCCATGGGCCCGGAAGACGACAGAGCCCTGGCAACCGCTCTGGCGCTGAAGGTTGCTGGGGGTTTCTCCCTTGGGTGCAGTTCTTACTGAGGGAAGGGCTGAGAAGGCTGGGCGGGTCAGTCGTTGAACGCTGTGGCCACGGCGTCTGCGAGCTGGATCAAGACGTCCCGTGAGAGCTGCACCGACCCGGTGAACGAGAAGAACGCGTGGGTGGCACCCTTGATCGGGAGGTGCTTGACCGGCACGTCGGCGTCGGCGAGCTTCTGCGCGTACCGGTCACCCTGGTCCCGCAGCGGATCGTGTTCGGCGGTGACGATGACGGCGGGAGGAAGCCCGGCCAGGTCGTCGGAGCGGGCCGGCGAGACGCGCGGGTGGGCGCCTTCGTCATCGACGCGCTGCGAGCCTGGTGCGACGGGGCAGCGGACCGACAGGACACCATCGGATGGGTAGGCGGCTGCGAGATCGGCTCGCTCGCCAGCGAACTCGCCGAGACCGACCCCCTGGCCCGCACCGACCTCGCCGTCTCCTTCGAGCGGTGGGAAGCACCCATCAGGTCAGGGCTCGCCCGTATGCAGGCTCGGGGCGAGCTGAGCGAGTGCGCCGACGTCACCGTACTGGCCACCGCCCTGCTGGCCGCCGTCCAAGGCGGCATGCTGCTGTCCCAGGTCCGCCGGTCGAGCACCGCATACCGGCATGCCGTATCGGCGGTCATCGACCACATCGAGAGCTACGTCCTTCGATAAGCGCTCGGATCCCGCAACTGCCCCCGGCCAGACCGCCGAGCCGACGGCACCTCCGCGTCCAGCACGAGGAAACGCCTGCCCTGCAGGAGAATCAGTGCCCTTGAACCGTGCCCGGAGGACCGGAGCGTTGACTTGGTCCATCTCGCCACTGACCCCTGCTACCAGGCAGTGGCCGGAGGCGGCCGTTGTGACTGAGCGCCGTACTCGGCCGGTCTGGCCAAGTAGGCGCTCAGTGAGTCGCGTCAGCAGCGAGCCAGGCCGTCGGGAGCGGCCGACGGGGTCACTGCCCGGTCGTTCCAAGGGTCTGGTCGGCCGTTGCGAAGCGGTGCTCCGTCGGCTTCAGCACTTCGTAGAGGTAGCCGAAGTACTCCGTTTCCGCCGTTCCAGTGAGCACCGCCAGCAGGAAGGCGACGCACCCCATGTCGTGGTGCTCCCATAGGGGGCCACGCCCCTCGTTGTAGAGCACGGTCCAGTCGTCGGGGTGCTGGCCGGGCCGCGCGAGCCAGTACAGGAACGCTCCCGTGCCCTCCTCGAATGCCCACGGCAGGACCCTCGCCCCCGCCTCCTGCAGGCCAGTGGGCTTGTCCTCGAACTCCCACAGGTCGGCCAGGATCTCGTGCCGTTCCGTCGTCTGCGTGTGCAGGTCGCAGTCGTCGTAGGCGGAGTCGGGGACGAGCAGCCAGATCGTCCCGTCGAAGATGCCGTCGCCGTATGTCTCGACGAGCTGCTTGTAGTCGGCGGGCAGAGCCAGACCGAGGGTGCGCTCGGCTTGCGCCCAGTCCACCGCGGGTGGCGGATTGGCGGGCGGCGGGCAGAGGCGGACGAGCGCATCGAGGGCGACCATGGAACGGACGCTACCGGGAACACCAGCCGGTACCCGTGGGAGGGTCGACAGGCCGGGCGAAGATCGGCAGCGGAACCCGGCCCAGGTACCGCTCGCCGGGGTGAAGACCTCGGCACGCCGGGAACCGCGCCCGTTCCGCCGCGGCGGGGCCAGGCGCATCGGAACCCGGCTGGCATGGGCACCCTCCTCGGCGCCGAGGAGATCGCCGCCACCGGCGGAGACCTTGAAGCCTTCGGCACGGCCGACCGCCTGGCGTCCTTCGCCGGCCTCTCACCGGTGCCGCGGGACTCTGGCCGCGTCAGCGGCAACACGCGTCGCCCGCGCCGCTACCACCGTCGGTTGGTGCCTCCTCGGCCGGAGCACAGGATCAGGCGGAGGCCGTGTTCGCGTCCCCGGAATCCTCGGACGAGCGGTCGTGTCGGGGCATCGTTCGAGGTCAGAGCAAGAGCAAGCTCAGCGGGTGCGTT
Organism: Streptomyces sp. NPDC060000; assembly: GCF_042737375.1. NCBI lineage: Bacteria > Bacillati > Actinomycetota > Actinomycetes > Kitasatosporales > Streptomycetaceae > Streptomyces > Streptomyces sp. NPDC060000. The sequence continues at coordinate 94,963 of NZ_JBHWUU010000017.1, read as the reverse complement.
TGTAGTGGCGGCGTGCTTTTTCGCGGTTGCCGCAGACAGCCATCGAGCACCAGCGGGCGCGGTTGGCGCGGCTGCGGTCGAGCAGGAACAACTGGCACTCGTCGTTGGCGCAGGGGCGTAGCCGGCCGGGCAGTTGCTCCTCGGTGGCGGCCCAGGCGAGAACCACCTCGACGGCCAGCCTGGCGTGCTGGGAAGTCTTGACTGTCCACTGAAGACCGTCCGAAGTGATCTCCGGGATCTGGTGGACCCCTTCGAGCAGCGGGCTCAACGCGGCGGGCGAGATTTCTCCACGCACCACGTCCCGCAGGATGTCCCGCGTCTCGCGCAGCAGCGCCAGTTCCGCGAGGCTGCCTTCGCCGCCGTGCTCCCGCGCCCAGCGTCTACCTCCGGCCGAGTCGCCGAGCGCGTCCCGTTCCTCGCCGTTGACCAGTGGCCTGCTGTTGAGCAGGTCCAGCAGCGTGTCCATCGGTTACCGCTCCCTCTCTAACCGGATTGAGCCGTTTGACAGGTTAGCTCATTCCGTGCTTGCATGACGAAAACTAACCAGATAAACCATTCGAAGGGGTTAGAAATGAGCTCGGTGCATCACCGGACCGCCACCGTCGACGGCCACGAGATCTTCTACCGCGAAGCCGGCCCCGCTGACGCCCCCGCGATCGTCCTGCTGCACGGCTACCCAACCAGCTCGTTCATGTTCCGCGAACTCATCCCGCTGCTGGCCGACGGCTACCACGTCATCGCGCCGGACCACCTCGGCTTCGGCCACTCCGACGCCCCCCTCGTCGAGGAGTTCGCCTACACCTTCGACGCCCTCGCCGAACTCACCTCCGGACTGCTCGACCAACTGGGCCTGAATCGCTACGCCCTCTACGTCCAGGACTACGGCGCCCCCATCGGATGGCGCCTCGCGCTGAAGCACCCCGAACGGATCTCCGCCCTCGTCACCCAGAACGGCAACGGCTACGAGGACGGTTTCGTCGAGTCGTTCTGGACCGATGTCTGGGCCTACGGGGCGAACCCCGGCCCCGACACCGAACCCGCCGTGCGCGCCGCACTGAGCGTCGACGCCATCCGTTGGCAGTACGTGCACGGCGTGCCCGACCCGAGCCTGGTCAGCCCGGACACCTGGGAGCACGACTTCGCCCTCGTCTCCCGCGAGGGCAACGACGAGGTCCAGCTGGCGCTGTTCCGCGACTACCAGAACAACCGCCCGCTCTACCCGCTGCTGCACGAATTCCTGCGCACCAGCGAGGTCCCGGTGCTCGCCGTCTGGGGCCGCAATGACGAGATCTTCGGCCCGGCCGGCGCCCTGGCCTTCGCCCGCGACGCAAAGGACGAGGAGGTGCACCTGATCAACGGCGGTCACTTCCTGCTGGAGAGCCACCTGGACGTCGTCGCGGGTTACCTGCGCGGCTTCCTCGGGCGGGTGCTGCACTGAGCGGGCGTCTCGTGACTGGTCTTCTGGCTCCGCCTCGCCCGGCCACTGGCCGCAGATCGCCGCCGCCCCGCCGACCAGGGCCCGGCACGCCACCCGGCTCGAAGAACCGACGACCCGCCATCCGCCACGACGTGGGCAAAACGGTCTGGCGGCCCGAGATCATCACTGAATGTGACGAGGTCAGACCATAAAGAAAATCTCAGCGCTTGACCGCGAACCGTTCGAGGAGACGTTCCCCTCTGCTCGGCACCGGGGCCGCGGAGGAGCTCGCCAGTTCTTGTAGCAGCGCGAGCTGATCGCTGTTCCAGGGCACCGCGAACGGACTGGACGACGTCATCCCCCACCTTCCCGAGCTTCTTGATCACCACGGAGGGTAACGCCGCTGACCGGCGCCGAAGCGGTCGATGCCGGGCCGGGCCGGCAGGGGGTCCCGGTGTCCATGGATGCGGAGGCGCTGGCGATGACCGAGTCGAGCCGGTCTCGGGTGTGCGTGAGATCGGCGATGTGCTGGTCGATGTGACCGCGCTCCACAGCCAGGCGGTCCAGGAGTTCGGGTGTGGCCTTGCCGTCGATGACGCAGGGCGTGAGCTCGGCGATGATCTTGCTCGACAGGCCGGCGGTGAACAGCTCCCGGATCAGGAGGATCCGGTCGACCGCAGTTTCCGGGTAGTGACGCTGGCCGGTGTTGCTGCGCTCGGCGGTGAGCAGGTTCTGCTCCTCGTAGTACCGCAGGGCCCGGGTGCTGACGCCTGTGCGGCGGGCGAGTTCCCCAATGCGCATTCCGAGCTCCATGTGATCTACGCCATAACGACTTGCCTTTGACGTCAACGTCAAGTTTTAGCGTAGTTGACATGCCCCCCGGGGTTTTCGCCCGGTACGTCCCGGACCGCGTGTGCGAAATGGAGCTTGCCATGAGTGAGGACATCGTCCAGGCCCGGCGAGTGATCGGCGTCGAAGAACACGCCTGGACACCCGAACTGCGTAAGGCCCTGCTGAAGTGGGGCGGCGACCAGACCGTCAGCAAGATGAGCAGCCGGGGCGAGGTCAGCCGGCGACTGCTCGAACAGCCGTGGACGTACTGGGGCCCGACCGCGTCATGTTCGGAGCCGACCCCCCTACGGTGCCCCCACCGCTGAGAGCAACTCCGGCGCCCCCGGCCTGCGAGGCGTCGGCTCCCGCGGCTCATTCGCCGGCGGCGCCCGCGCCTTCGTCGACACCGCCCCCCTCGACGAGCACGGCAGGGCGAAGCTCGGTCACCTCAACGCCGAACGCGTCCTCACCCTCAAGACCACCTGACCCGCCACCCGCACCACACCGGAAGGAAGCACGCGCATGACCACCCACCAGACGACCGGCCTCACCGGCCCCGCTCCCACCCCGACCGTAACGGTCAAGCCGATCGTGCTGCCCGCACCCCAGCGCGGCCAGGACCTGCACGTACGCGTTTCCGCACCGCTCACTGGCACACGCCTGCCGATCGTGCTCTTCGCACACGGATTCGGCTCCGACCTGGACGGCTACGCACCGCTGGTCGACCACTGGGCCTCTCACGGCTTCGTGGTGATCCAAGCCACGCATCTCGACTCCGAGCGGGTCGCCATCGCCGCGGACGACCCCCGCAAACCCCACCTGTGGCGCTACCGCGTGCAGGACATGAAGCGCATCCTGGATGAGCTCAAGCCGCTGGAGGCATCCGTGCCCGGCCTGTCCGGCCGGGTCGACCACAGCCGCATCGTCGCAGCGGGCCACTCCTTCGGAGGCCAGACCGCGGGCATTCTGGTAGGTCTGCGCGTCACCGACCCCCAGACCGGCACCGCCGACGACCTGTCCGACTCCCGGGTCATGGCCAGCATCCAGTTGGCCACGGCCGGCAAGGGCGGCGACGAACTGACCCCCTTCGCCCACGAGAACCTTCCCTGGCTCCGCGACCAGAACTTCTCCCACATCACCGCCCCCGGACTCGTGGTCGCCGGCGACAAGGACGACCTCCCGCTCACCACCCGAGGACCCGCCTGGACAAGCGACCCCTACACCCTCAGCCGCGGCAACAAGAGCCTGCTCACCGTCTACGGCGGCGAGCACTTCCTCGGCGGCATCTCCGGCTACCGGGCAGCAGAGACCACCGACGAGGACCCCAGCCGCGTCGCCCTCGTCCAGCAGGTCACCCTCGCCTACCTACGCCACATCACCGGCATCGACCACACCGACTGGCAGACGGCCCGGTCCGTCCTCACCGACGCCCACGCGCTGGGGCGGCTGGACAGCAAGTGACCCTCGGCGGTTGCGATGGGCGGTTGCGATACACGCCTTGGTCCGCCCAGCGACCCCCCGTAGGGTCAACGCGGGGCGGCACCAGGAGGTCTCCCCGGCCGGCTCGTCCCTGCCCGCGCGCCGGGCGAGCCGGTAGCGGACCTTCTCGCGCGACAGCCCCACCTGGCCACCGATCTGCCGCAGCCCCCGGCCCTCCGCCTTCGCCACGGCCATCCCCTCATCCAGGGCCGCGTCCGTCACCTCGTTGAACGCGGCCCGCAGCCGGACGACCAGCCCCAGCCGGATCGCCGGGGCCAGATCTTCCAGACCGGCGCAGAACCGCGCCACGTCCGCCTTCAGGACACCGATCGTCGGGTCGTCACTCCCCCGCCCCACCCTGGCGACCCCGCTCACGCCTGTCAAAAGTTCTGACAGCTACAACGGTTCTCTGTTCCGTTCCTTCTGGGACCCCTGCCAGCACCGCTCCAGGAGTTCTCCGCGCTACACCCGGACGTCACCGTGGACTTCAACGAGGGCACGGGCAGGCTCCCAGCTCCCGTAAGGGCATGCGCGCGTTGCTTACGGCTTACGTGGTCTCTGGGCTAGCCAGCTTCCGGCACTGCAGGCGGCGGATATCACGCAGGGTTGCAGTCCGAAATCCAGCCCTTCAAGCGTTTGCGCGTTTCCCCGGACAACCGGCCCGGATTCGCTGCGCACGTCTGCCGGAGCTGCAGGTCAGAGCTCTGGCATTGCGCACAAAGTCCCGCACCCCACAGACCGCGAACCGGTCTCACCGGTGGTCGGCAGGGGAGCGGGGCACTCACCGAGCGCCCCGCTCCCCTGCGTACGCGCGGCGGCGTCAGGCCGACGTCTCCGGGCGCCCGGCCTCGGACCAGTGGGTGTGGAAGGCTCCGGGGCGGTCGGTGCGCTGGTACGTGTGGGCGCCGAAGTAGTCGCGCTGCCCCTGCAGGAGCGCGGCGGGCAGCCGGCCGGCGCGCAGGGTGTCGTAGTGGGCCAGCGCTGCCGAGAAGGCGGGCACCGGAATGCCACGCCGGGCGGCCGAGGCCACGGTCTCCCGCCAGGGCACCTGCGCGTCCGTGATCTCCATGGCGAACTCCATCTCGCCGAGCAGGCTGACCAGGTCCGGGTCAGCGGCGTACGCGGCACGGATGCGGTCGAGGAACGTGGCGCGGATGATGCAGCCGCCGCGCCAGATCCGGGCGACCGCGCCGAGGTCGATCTTCCAGCCGAACTCGCCGGCCGCGTCCTGGATCATCTTCCAGCCCTGGTCGTAGGCGATGACCTTCGAGGCGTACAGGGCGTGCTCGACCTGCGAGGTGAAGCGGGTGGCCTCGGTGCGGCTGAGCGGGGGCGTGGTGCCGCCGGGGAGTCCGGCGTAGGCGGCGCGCAGCGCGCTCTGGCCGGATGCGGCGCGCGCGAAGGTGGCCTGGGCGATGGCGGTGACCGGGGAGCCCAGGTCGAGGGCGGTCTGCACGGTCCAGCGGCCGGTGCCCTTCTGACCGGCGGCGTCGGCGACGATGTCGACGAACGCCAGGCCGGTGGTGGCGTCGGTGTGGGCGAGGACCTCGGCGGTGATCTCGATGAGGTAGGAGCCGAGCCGGCCCTCGTTCCAGGTGCGGAAGATGCCGGCGATCTCCGCCGGGGTGTAGCCGGCGACCTGGCGCAGCAGGTCGTACGCCTCGGCGATGAGCTGCATGTCGGCGTACTCGATGCCGTTGTGCACCATCTTGACGAAGTGCCCGGCGCCGTCGGTGCCGATGTGCGTGGCGCAGGGCTCGCCGCCGACCTTCGCGCTGATGGACTCGAACATGGGGCCGAGGACGTCGTACGACTCGGTCGAGCCGCCGACCATGACGGCCGGCCCGTTCAGCGCGCCCTCCTCGCCGCCGGAGACGCCGGCGCCGACGAAGTGGAGACCGCGCTCGCGCAGGGACTCCTCGCGGCGGCGGGTGTCGGCGTAGTGGGCGTTGCCACCGTCGATGATCATGTCGCCGGGCTCCAGCAGCGGGGCGAACTCGTCGATGACGGCGTCGGTGACCGCGCCCGCCTGCACCATGATCATCAGCCGGCGGGGACGTTCGAGCGCGGCCACGAAGTCCGCGGCCGACTCGGCGGGGACGAACGCGCCCTCGTGGCCGAACTCCTCGACGAGCGCGCGGGTGCGGCCGGCGGAACGGTTGTGGACGGCGACGGTGTAACCGTTGCGGGCGAAGTTGCGCGCGAGGTTGCGGCCCATCACGCCGAGGCCGGTGACGCCGATGGCGGCGGTTGCGTTCACGAGGTACGTCCCTAGGATCGTTGGCGTGGTCGGAGGGGCGGGCGGCCCCCCGGTACCCCCAGGTACGGACCGTCGGCCGGTTCTTCTCGATCCGCCAGGCGATTCACCATCGATTTGCCGTCGATTCACGGTCGGCTTGCCATCGGTTCGCCGTCGACTCGCCGTCGACTCGCCATCGGTTCCGTAAGCCGAGGAGCGGCGACGCGACTCGAAGCGCCGCCCGTTCCCTGAGCTGATCAGCGACTGCTCGACTCCATGTGCCGGCCGGGCCCTGAGCCGATCGGACCGGCCGAACCGGCCTGTCCGGCCGGACCGCCCGAGTCGCCCGACCCGCTACCGGCGTCGCCAGGGCAGCGCCGCAGGGTCCGCCTCGGTGCTCTCGGCCCGGACCAGGGCCGCACTGATGGCCTCGCCGATGTCCGCGAACTGACGCACCTGCTCCGGGGTGAGGACGTCGAACACCGCCCGGCGTACGGCCTCCACGTGCCCTGGGGCGACCTCTTCCAGCAGGGACCTGCCCTGGTCGGTGAGGAAGGCGAGCTGACCCCGGCCGTCGGCGGGGTCCTCCCGGCGGTCCACCAGGCCGACCTCGCGCAGTCGGCTCACCGCGTGGGTGAGCCGACTGCGCGTGATCTTCAGACGCTGCGCGAGCTCGGACATGCCGAGGGTGCCCTCGGGGACCATGGAGAGGTAGGCCAGCAGGCTGTAGTCGGCATGTGTCATGCCCGCGTCGCGTCGCAGCTGCCGGTTGAGGTGGTCGGCGAGCAGGGTGGAGAAGTCGACGTAGGCCAGCCAGGCTCGTCGTTCGTCGGCGTTGAGCCAGCGGGGCGTCGTGGACATGTGGCACACCCTACGGGGGTATCCCGCACGGTGGCCGAGGAGCTGGGGGGCGCCGTGGACAAGTCGTCGACGGGGCGGACGGGCCCGCTGACCGGTGGCCTCGGCGTCCAGTCCCGGGGGCGGGTGACCCCGGCGTCCGGTCCCGGCGCCCGGTGACCCCCGCTTTCGGTCCCGGTGACCGGTGACCCCCGCTTTCGGTCCGAGTGACCGGTGACCCCGGCGTTCTGCCCCGGTTCGGAGCGTACGGAACCCCGGCCGGGCGGGGGTACGGGCTCCCCTCGCCCGGCCGGCGGCGCGGGCTGTCAAGTGGTGGTGCAGGCACCGCCGTTGAGCGTGAACGCGGTCGGTACCGTGTTGGTCGCTCCCTTGCTGCCGATGAACCCGACCGTGACCGAACCGCCGGCGGGGATGGTGGAGGTGTACGAGGCGGGGACGACGCTCACCGAGCCACCGCTCTGGGTGGCGGTCCCGCCCCACATGTTGGTGACGGTCTGCCCGTCGGCGAAGGCGAAACCGAGTTTCCAACCGCTGATGGCGGAGGTGCCGGTGTTGCGGAGGGTGATGTCGCCCTGGAAGCCACCGGGCCACTCCCCCACCACGCGGTAGCCGACGGAGCAGGCCACGGCGGGTGCGCTGCCGGTGGTGACGTTCACCGTGGCGGAACGGGCGGAGCGGTTCCCGGCGGCGTCGCGGGCATAGACGGCGAAGCTGTACGCGGTGTTCGCGGTGAGGCCGGTCACGGTGGCGGTGCTGGTGGTCGAGGCGGCGACACCGGTCTCGGTGGTGCCGCTGAGCCGTACGACGTCATAGCCGGCGACGCCGACGTTGTCCGTGGCCGCCGTCCAGGTGAGGGTCGCGGAGGTGGCCGTCACGCCGGAGGCGGTCGGGGTGCCCGGAGCGGTCGGGGCCTGCGTGTCCCCCGGGGTGCCGCCGCCGAAGACCGTGGCTTCCCTGGCGGTCTGCGCGATGCCGTTGACGCCGTTGAAGATGCGCCGGCCCCAGGAAGTCAGCTGGGCGGGATCGAAGTTCAGTGTGAGGTCGAGAATCGGGTCGGTGTTACCGCTCCAGGACCAGGCGAGGTAACCGAGGTCGAGCTGCTGGGCCGCGGCCATCATGGTGTCCTCGTCGGGGTCGCCCCACTGGTCCGCGGGGCCGCCGAACTCGCCGATGAGGAGGGGCAGTTTGGCGGCGACGAAGGCGTTGAGATAGTCGGTGACCTCCGCCGCGGTGTCGAAGACGCTGTACATGTGGATCGAGAAGATCAGATTGCCGGTGGGGTCGGCCGCGTAGACGGCCTGGGCGTTGGCGCGCATCACGCCCTGCCAGTCCTGCCCCCAGTTGGGCGCGTCCACCATGATCGTGTGCTGGAAACCGGCGTTGCGCAGTTTCTTGACCGCGGCGATGGTGGGAGCCGTCCAGCCCGCCGGATCGGTGTTGCCCCAGGGCTCGTTGCCGATGTTGACGATGATGTAGCTCTCCTGGCCGGCCAGCACGTCCTTCAGGCCGATCCAGTAGTCGGCCGCCTGGTCCAGCGTGCCTGCGGCGGTGTCCTCGCCGTAGCCCGTGGTGTCGTGCACCTCGAGCACACAGATGAGCCGGTTGGCCTTGCACTGGGCGACGACGGTCGCCACGTCCGACGCGCTGTTCGCGCTCCAGCGGTGGCCGTCGGCGAGAACGACGCGCACCGCGTTGGCGCCCATCGCCTTGATGTCGGCGAGGGACTGCTGCGTCCTGCCCGGGTACCAGGTGTGGGCGTGGTTCACGCCGCGCATGACGAAGTCGTTCCCGTTGCCCTCGACCAGACGGCCGTCGCTGATGTGCAGACCGGTGGCGACGGCGCCGGGCGCCCGGGTCCGGGCCTGGGCGGCGGCCGGGCAGAGGGCACCGGCCAGGACCAGGCCGAGGAGTGCCGCGAGTCCTGCCAGCAACCTGCCCAGAGGGTGGTGCGCTCGTGACGTGCTTCCGGGGGCACTCCGAACCGTGCTGCTCGTTGCGCCGCTCGCCGTGCGGCTCCTGGCGCTACTGGCCGGACTGTTCGTCGTGCTGCTCGGCGGGCTGTTCGTCGTGCTGCTAGGCGGGCTGTTCTTCGTGCTGCTTGTGGCGCTTCCTGTTGTGCTCCTTGCTCTTCTCACTGCGACTCCAGGAGTGAGGCCGGGAAACTCAGGCGGCAGAAGGTGTGGGGGACGGCCGATATGTGGGAGCGCTCCCATGAAGCCACTATGCCAAGTACACGTCAAGACCTGGCGCACCGCCCCGCGGGAAGCGGGGAGGCTTCCGAGCCTTGTGAGGAGACTCGGGAACGCATATCGTTTGGCATCAAATGATGCTCCCCCAGTGGCACCCGGAGGACACCGCCCACGGGGACCCGGCCCAACAGGGACTGTTCGACGCCCTGGTGGACGCCGCCCGCCGAGGCGTTGACCGCCGAACCAGAGCCGCGGACCTCCGGGGCGGAACGCCTTGGGCTCGAAGTAGACGTCCCTGAACGGGTAGTGCTCGCTCTCGTGCGAGATCGGCGACGCTCCCCAGGCCTTCGCCCAGACGTCGAGGTGTTCGTCGAGCAGCCGTCCGCGCTGTCCGAACGGGACGCCGAGCGCGTCGTACTCGTCCCGGCTCCAGCTCACCGTGGGCTGGACCAGCAGCCGGCCTTCGCTGATCAGGTCCAGGGTGCCCAGTTCCCGTGCCATCAGCAGCGGGTGGCGAAGGGGCGCGAGGACCGCCGCGGCGGCCAGCCGCAGGCGCTCGGTGACGGAGGCGATGGCGGCGAGCAGGAGCAGCGAATTCGGCCACGGGGTGAACGGGTCCTGGTTGCCCGGCAGGGCGTAGGCGCGGGGGTTGCCCATGATGCCGTCGGCGGCGGCGTCCGGGCCCAGCACGATGTGCTCGCTGACCATCACGGAGTCGAAGCCGGCGTCCTCGGCCTCGCGCGCCCACCGGATCGCGGCGGGCAGGTCGGCCCGGCCGCCGGTGAGCGTCCAGTTCTCGCTGAGGACGAGCAGCAGCAGGGGGCGGTCCAGGACGCACAGGTCCGCGACCTTGCCGACCTCGATGGATCCCTTCCAGTCCTCGGCGAAGTCCTGCCGGGCCGGGTTGACCGTGCAGGAGCGCAGCGCCTCCGCCAGCGGTACGCACTGCTCGGGGCCGCTGCGCCGGCCGCCGGCCTTGGACTCCCGCAGCAGCATCGCGGTCACGCCCTGACACCAGTCGGGCTCCGTGATCGGCGCGTCCGAGCTGGCGCACACCCTCACCCCGGCCTCGATCGCGGACCGTACGGGCCACTGGTAGGCGGAGCATTCGGGGGCCTACGACCTCGTCCATCAGGTCGGAGATGGTCCACTTGATGGCCGGGTTCGTGTTGACGCCGTAGCCGTGGGCGGCCAGCCTGGCGAGGGGAGTTCACCGCTTCGGGCGGCCTGCGGCTGCGGGCCCTGTGGCCGGTGGGGCGGGACTGGCACCGCGTGGTGCTGCGCCGGTGCACGACGGGGTCGGCGATCGCACGGCAGGCGGTCCTGGTGACCGGGACGCCCACCGAGCTGCCGTACGGTCTGAGCCCACGCGAACTGGAGGTGCTCGTGCCGCCCGCGGCCAGACCAACCAGGCCATCGCCCAGGCCCTGTTCCTGTCCCCGCGGACCGTGCACAGCCACGTCGAGCACATGCTCCGCAAGACCGGCAGCGCCTCCCGCGCCGAGGCCACCGCGCTCGCCCTGCGGGACGGTCTGCTGAGGCCCACGGCCGAGGATCTGGCGCACTTCGTCGAGCGGATCCCGGCCGGCTGAGGAGTCGAGGCCCTCGCGCCCGGCAACAGGTCACGAGGGGGCGTCGCGAAGGGGCGCGGCGACCGATCGGCTCTTCGGTGTACCGGGGCGACAGGCAACGGCGATACCCCGTATTCCATCAGGCCGGTCGATTCGGAACCGGGTCGCCGGAGTACGGGGATTCACTTGGCCATGAAGTGACGGGGGTGTGTGGATATTGCATCCGCCGGACATTCGGTGGCGGTGTATAAGCCTGTCGGTACGGATTCGGTCCGCCACCGCTCCTGAGGAAGGCTTGCGGCGATATCCGCGGTGGAGTAACTACGTGGAACATGAACCTGTTCACCCGTGGCGCATCCCCCCGGCGCTCGGCACCCCCCACAGCTCCGCGGCGTCCCGTCGACCCGACCGCTTTTCCCTCCGCCGATCTGCCGGATCCGGCCCTGGCCGCGCTGACCGGCGACTGGATGATCGACCCGGCGCACAGCCGCATAGGGTTCTCCGTCCGGCACGCGCTGGTGACCACCGTGCGCGGGGCCTTCACCGCGTACCGGAGCCGGCTCTACTTCGACGGCCGCGACCCGGCCCGCTCAAGGGCCGAGATCGTGCTGTCCACCGCCAGCGTCGACACCGGCGTGGAGCAGCGCGACGCCCATCTGGTCGGCCGCGACTTCCTGAACGCCGCGGCCTATCCCCAGCTGCGTTTCATCAGTACCGCCGTACAACTCGCCGCTCCCGACGTCTACCGCATGACCGGCGACCTCACCATCAGGGACGCCACTCGTCCCGTGGTCCTCGAACTCACCTACATAGGACATGTCACCGACCCGTTCGGCTATGAGCGGGCCGGTTTCGACGGCACCACCACCATCGATCGTTCGGAATGGGGCCTGACGTACAACGCGCGACTGGCCGAGGGCGGCGCCATGGTGAGTGAGAAGGTGCGTCTGCAATTCGACATCGCCGCCATTCGCACGACCACCGCCGGCTGACGGGAGCCACACATCGCGGGGCCCGGCGCCCGCGGGATCACTCGTCGTTCACCCAGCGCATGAGCCGTTGCAGCGGGTAGCCGCCGTCGGTGCGAGAAGAGGCCTGGTGGCGTTCCGCCCGCCCCGCCCAGGGAGACCACGCGCTGCCCGCCGGCGCAGGCGAGGGCGTCGCGCAGTTCCGCCGTGCGGACGTCGGGATACACGCCCACCCTCTGGGTGGCGACCCCGGCGTGCTCGACGGCATCGGACAGGGCGCCGACCGGGACGAGGTTGACGGTCTTCCCGACGGGACGGAAGTCCACGGGTTCCGGTGAGCGGATGACCAGGCCCCGCCCGTCGTAGCCGCCCCACACCCGGTACTCGGGCGCCGGGGACCGCAGTACGTCGATCTCCTCGCGGAGCTCCGCTGCGACCTTCGGGCCGTCGGCCGAGCTGAACTCCCGTACCACTCCCAGGCGTTCGCACGGCGACGCGGCACAGCGGTCGGCCTCGGCCCAGGACCCCCCGACGACTTGGAAGCGGCCGGCCACGCACGCCTGCCGGTTGAAGAACGTGGCGCCCGCCTCGGCGGCCCGCGGGCCCGGGCCGGGGTCTCGGCGGAGGCGAAGGCCTCCCGGTCGATCGATCGCCAAGCCGTAGTGGAGCGAGTACCCATCGAGGTCACCGAGCCGGCGGAGGACATCACGGGCCTGCGCGGGCAGGTACCGGTCGGCCGCCCAGCGCTGCGCACGTACCTCGCCGACGATCCCGGCGCCGCGAACTCCTCGGCCTCGTGGGCGACCACGTATCTGATCGCCCGCCCGGGCACGATCTACGCGGGGACCTCGCAGGTGCAGCGGAACATCCTCGCGGAGAAGGCGCTGGGGATCCCGCGCTAGCCCAGGAGCGCGGCTGACCAGGCCCCGTCCGGTCGGTCCCGGTCCATGAACCCGACCTTCCCGTTGGCCCCCGTCCCGGGTAGGTCTATCGTCTGAATCGTGGGCCAGAGCGATGGAGGGCGGCCGGTGATGCCGCAGGACGAGGCCGTGATCGGCTGTACGGGGAAAATACTCATCGGAACCCGCGGTTCCGCGGGCCCCGGCGAGATCCTGGTGCGGGTCAGAGGCGGCTCCGAGACCTTTCTCGCCTGGTCGGAGGATCCGCTGCCGACGGGGGCGACGGTGCTCGTGATCGAGTCGCGCGGATGTCGTGAGGTCGGCGTCGTCGAGTGGGTGGATCCGTTGGACGCGCTCGGCGATCTCGCCGACGCCGACTGAGGAGTAGAAAAAAAATGTTCGGATATCGCGTTCCCGCTCCCGACGAGGCGATGTTGATCTCGGGGGGCCGGCGGGGACTGGGGGGCGCGCCGTTCCGAGTGGTGACGGGGCACGGAAAGTTCGTGCTTCCGGTCTTCCGTAAGACCCGCTTCCTCACCCTGTCGATGTGCGAGGCCGAGGTCACCGAGACCTGTGTGACCCGGCAGGGCATCGCGCTGCACGTCCGCGCGGTCATCGCGTTCAAGGTCGGCAACGACCACGAGAGCATCATCAACGCGGGCCAGCGCTTCCTCTCCGACCAGGACCAGATGTCGGTGCTGACCGGCCGGATCTTCGCCGGTCACCTTCGGGCGATCATCGGCTCCATGACGGTCGAGGAGATCGTCACCGAGCGGCAGAAGCTCGCCGCCGAGGTCCTGGACACCTCGAAGACCGAGATGGCCAAGATCGGCCTGATCGTGGACTCGCTGCAGATCCAGTCGATCGACGACGGCGACACCGGCTACATCGACGCGATGTCCGCGCCGCACAAGGCGGCCATCCAGCGGCAGGCCCTGATCGCGCAGGCCCAGGCCACCCAGGCCTCGGCCGAGGCGGAGCAGGCGGCGGCCCGCAAGCAGGCCGAGTACGCCCGGCAGACCGCCGTCGTCAAGGCGGAGTACTCGGCCGAGGTGAACCGTGCCGAGGCGCAGGCCGCGCAGGCCGGGCCGCTCGCCCAGGCCCACGCCCAGCAGGAGGTGCTCGCCGCCCAGACCGAACTGGCCCTGCGCCAGGCCAAGCTGCGCCAGCAGCAGCTGGTGGCCGAGGTCGTGAAGCCGGCGGAGGCCGAGGCCGAGCGGATCAGGGTGCTCGCCGCCGCCGACGCGCAGCGCATGAAGATCCAGGCCGAGGCGGCCGCGTCCTACGACCGGGTCGCGCTCGACCGGATGCTGATCGACCAGCTGCCCCAGATCGTGAAGGAGGCCGCGGGCGGCCTCGCCGGAGCCAATGTCAACGTACTGAACGGCGCGGACGGCCTCGGCGAGATCGCCGCCGGTCTGGTGTCCCAGGGCCTGACGATCCTCGACTCGGTCCGGCAGAACCTCAACGGCAACGGCTCCTCCGACGCCCGCCGCCCCGAGGAGGGCGCCGGTGCCGGGGCCAACGGCCTGCTCCAGCTGCGCTCGGGCAACGCGGGCAAGGACAAGAAGGCGAGCGACGGGCCGGTGGACATCGACTAGGCCCTCGCGGACCGAGCCCGGACCACAGGTTCTTCGGGCCGCGCGGACCGCCCCGGCGTAGGCTTCGCTCAGCACGGGCGCGGCGGGGGGGCGGAGCGGATGACGGCTCGAACGGCACAGAGGTGGGGATCGACCCTCGATGCGGTGGTGGTGTACGCGCAGGGCGCGGTCTGCCGCCGCCTGGCCAGGGGCAGTGTGCCGCCGGACGGCCGGGTACGGGTGACGGGACTGCCCCGTTCGCTGGACCCGGGGTCCCTGCGGGCCCGTGTCACGGACGCCGTCGGTGTGCGCGTCACCGAGGCACGGGTGGAGATCGAGGCCGAGCCGATCGTCGAGGCCGTCCCCGACGCGGTACGGCACGAGGTGGAGCGGCTGCGTGCGGAGTGCGCGGCGGCGCAGGGACGCCGCGACCGGCAACTGGGTCTGATCGAGGAGGTCAGGGCGCTGCGCCCGGTCCCACCCGCCCGCAGACGGGACGACCCGCACCGCCGCACCCCGGTCGACGCGTGGCTGGAACTCGCCGAGTTCGTCGACGAGCGGCTGACCGGGCTGCACTCCCGTCTCGTCGAGCTGGAGGAGGCGGTGGACCGCGCCGAGCACGCGCTGTCGCTCGCCGCCGACCGGCTCGCCCGCGCCTCCACCGACGCACCGCAGGCGCACGTGCAGACCACGGTCTCGGCGGTGCTGACCCTCGACGGCGCGGGTGACGCGGAAGTGGAGCTCGAGTACGGCGTGCCGGGCGCGGTCTGGGTGCCGGCCTACCGGCTCACCCACCGTCAGGGCGACAGCAGCGGCCGGCTGGTGCTGCGTGCCTCGGTCGCCCAGCGGACCGGCGAGGACTGGACCGGTGTGCGCCTCGCCCTGGCCACCGCCGACCTACGACGCCGTACCGATCTGCCCAGGCTCCGCTCGATGCGGATCGGACGCCGTCAGCCCGCCCCCATGCCGTCCGGCTGGCGCGAGCCGCCGACGGGCCTGGCCGACCTCTTCACCGGTTACGAGGCGGCAGGCCGCGGGCCGAACAGGACCAGGACCGCCACGCCGACGGCACCCGGGGGCATGCCCGTGGCCGCGGCGGCCGGCTCCGCCCCCGGTCCCGTGCCGCCGATGCAGCCGAAGATGCCGGCTTACGGCGGCTCGCCCGCTGCTGCGCCGCCCGGTTACGGCGCACCGCCCCCTGCACCATGGCCGGGCAGCGCCGAGGGCGCGTATCCGGAGGCCTTCGGCGGCGCGGGCGGGGATCGCGCGCAGCCCGTCCCCTCACGACCGGGCAGCGCGCCGTTCGCCCGCAGCATGCCCCCCGCCCCGGCCGCCCTGGTACCCCCGACCGCGGGCCTGGCGGCGGCGCCACCCCCCGCGCCCGCCGCCCCTGGCGCAGCGGTGCCGCGGTCGGCAGCGGTGCCCGTGGCCGGTCCGCCACAGCCGAGCGGCGCCGAACTCGACTACACCGGCCTCGTCCTGTGCGGCCCCGACGAGCCGGGCGGTCGCCGAGGCCGGCTGTTCCCGGACTCTCCCTTCGACCCCGTGGCGACCGAGCACCGCCGCCGCGCCGAGGCGGTGACCGCGCTGCCGTTGCCCGGACACGCCGTGCGGCCCCGCGAGTCGGCCGGTTCCTTCGACCATCGCTTCGACGCCGTCGCCCGCGCCGACATTCCCTCGGACGGCACCTGGCACACCGTCGCCGTCGGCGAGATCCCGGTCGGTCTGCACACCGAGTACCTGTGCGTGCCGTCCGTGGAGCAGACCGTGTACGCGACGCTGGTGCTCTCCAACTCCACCGACCAGGCGCTGCTGGCCGGCCCGGTGGAGGTCACCGCCGGTGACGACTTCCAGCTGACCACCGCACTGCCCACGCTCGCCCCGGGCGGTGTGTCCCGGGTCGGGCTCGGCCCGGCCCAGGGCGTTCGGGTCACCCGCCGCACGAATCTGCACGAGTCGACCTCCGGGCTGCGCAACACCACCACCGTGCTCGACCACCGCGTCCACGTGGAGCTGGCCAACCTGCTCGCCGGACCCGTCACCGTCGAGGTCCGCGAGCGGGTCCCGGTCACCTCCGACACGGACATCCGGATCGAGGAGCGGGCCGACTGGACGACACCGCCCCGGGACGGCGAGGGCGTGGAACAGCACGCACCCGGCACCCGTATCTGGCGGGTGGACCTGCCCGCCGGCGCCACGACCGCCCTCGACGGCGGCTACGAGATCCGTATCGCGTCCGCCAAGACCCTGGCCGGCGGCAACCGCAGGAGCTGACACACCCCATGCCCACGGCACCGGAGCCGATCCCCCTCCCCGTCACCGCCGTCACCTGCCTGGAGGACCGCGCCCACGTCGAGCGCACCGCCGTGCTCGACCTCACGGCAGGAGTCCAGCGGCTGCGTCTCGGGCCCGTCAGCGCGCTGGCCGTGGACCGTACGCTCCACGCCGAGCTGACCGCCGAACACCCGGCGACCGTGCTCGACGTGCGGATCGTCCGCACCTGGACACCGCGCGGGCCGCAGCCCACCGACGACGACTCCGCCCTGCGGCACCGTGTGCACAGACTCGAGGAGGAGCTGCTCGACCTGGAGCAACGGCGCGAGCGGCTGCACACCCGCCTCGACCTGCTCGGCCGTCTCGCCGCCGATC
This sequence comes from Streptomyces sp. NPDC060000, assembly GCF_042737375.1. NCBI lineage: Bacteria > Bacillati > Actinomycetota > Actinomycetes > Kitasatosporales > Streptomycetaceae > Streptomyces > Streptomyces sp. NPDC060000. Next base: position 78,283 of record NZ_JBHWUU010000017.1, on the reverse strand, counting down.
TGCTGCGGGAGATCGGCGAAGGCGCGGGCTCAGGAGAGACCGAGGGACCTCGCTGGACCCGCGAACTGGACCGGGTGGACGCCGAGCGCGACGCCCACGGTGAGCAACTGCGCGCCGTGCAGGCCCGGTCGGCCGCCCTCACCGCCGAACTCGGCGAGTCCCGGCAGCTCATGGAGCTCGCCGGGGAGGAGCCCGCCGAGCTGGTCGGCCACATCGAACTGACCCTCGATGCCACGGCCGCCGGGCCGGCCGGGCTGCGCCTCGGCCACCTCACTCCGTGTGCGCTGTGGCGGCCCGCCTACCGGGCCGTACTCGACGGCGACTCCCTCACGCTGGAGACGGACGCGATCGTCTGGCAGCGGACCGGCGAGGACTGGTCCGACATCCGGCTGACCCTGTCGACGGCGCGCTCGGCGCTGTCCACCGAGCCACCCCGGCTGGGTGAGGACCGGCTGACGCTCCAGGATCGCTCCCCCGCGGAGCGTCGTACCGTCGACGTCGAGCTGCGCGAGGAGGAGATCGCGGATCTCGGTCCGGCCCCGGTGCAGGGTCTGCCGGGAGTGGACGACGCGGGCGAGGTACGGGTCCTGCACGCCCCCGCGCCGGTGCGGGTGCCGGCCGACGGCCGCGCCCACCGCGTGCCGCTCTCCTCCTTCACCACGACCGCGAGCGTCGAGTACGCCTGCGCACCCGAGCTGTCCCCGCTGGTCACCCAGGTGGTGCGGTTCGACAACCTGTCCGGCCACGCGCTGCTCGCCGGCCCCGTCGACCTCGTCCGGGGCAGCGGATTCACCGGCCGCGGCACCCTGGAGTTCACCGCTCCCCACGCCCCCGTCGAACTCGCCTACGGCAGCCGCGACGACCACCGGGTCACCCGGCGCACCGAGGAGACCCGCGACACCGCCGCCCTCACCCAGCGGACCGTGCTCACCCGCACCGTCCACCTCCATCTGTCCCGGTTCTCCACCCCCGGCGAACACGACGAACGGGTGATCGTCCTCCGCGAACGGATCCCGGTCTCCGAGGTCTCGGCGGTGGACGTGCGCCTGCGTAAGGAACTCTGCGCTCCCGCCCCCGACACGGTCGACGCCGACGGCATCGCCCGCTGGAACCTCGCCCTCCCTCCCGGCGGCCGGCGCACGGTCACCCTGGTCTATGAACTGACGGCAAGCGCCAAGGTGGCCGGCCTGTGACCCGTGACGGGGACGCGGTGATCCGGGCGCGCCGGGCCTCGCCGCTCGTGCACCGCTCCCGGGACCATGGCGTGCCGTCGCGACGCAGGACGTAACCGGCGGCGGGCACGGCACCCACGCGAACCGACGGCGAGCAGCCGGTCAGAGACGTGTCGCCACGCGGATCAGGTCGGCGACCGGGCGAAGCCGGCTCTGCGACGGCCAGGCGATCACCGTGGTCACGGGCGGAGCGTCCAGGACCGGCGACGAGAGCGTGGCCGCCGCGGCCCAGCTGATCGAGGAACGGGCGGGACGCCTTGACGTACTGGTCCACAACGCGGGCATCGCGGGCGGTTGGCCGGAGGCGCCGACCACCATCGACCTCGAGACCGTGCGGCGGCTGGTGGAGACCAACGTCATCGGCGTCATCCGGGTCACCAACGCGATGCTGCCGCTGCTGCGCCACTCGGCGCACCCGCGGATCGTCGACCAGTCCAGCCATGTCGGCTCCCTGACCCTGCAGACCACGCCCGGTGTCGACCTCGGAGGCATCAGCGGGGCGTACGCGCCGACGAAGACCTACCTCAACGCCGTCACCATCCAGTACGCCAAGGAGTTGAGCGGCACCGGCATCCTGATCAGTGGCGCCTGCCCCGGCCACGTGGCCACCGACCTCAACGGGTTCGGCGGTACGCACACCCCTGAGCAGGGCGCGGCGATCGCCGTCCGGTTGGCGGCTCTGCCTGACGACGGCCCCACCGGCCGGCTGTTCGACGACGAGGGATCCGTACCGTGGTGAACCCTGGTGAGCCGGGCTCTGACGGCGGCAAGGGCCGTCCGGCGGTGCGGGACGGCCCGGCCGCAGACCCCGCCACGCTCCGACGTGGCCGAACCGACTGTCTGCGTCGGCGACTGGATCCGGACAACTGATGCCCCTGCTTCTCCAGCCCATCTCCCCGGCCGCCGCGAAGCACCCTGGCTGGAACTGGGGCCGATCAGCCGTACTCCCGGTACGCGCCGGTGCCACCGCAGGAACGGCAGTTCTCGGGCCAGTTGCCGGCGCCCGCGACTCGGCCTGTGCCATCGCAGCTCACACATCCTCGCCGGCGTTTCCTCTCCGCCTCCTTGGCCCTGTCTTCGGCCGCCCAGTCGTTGACCCACCGGTTGGTTCGCTGCCACAGCGAAGGATTCTCGAGCCGCTTCAGTGCCTTGGTGTACTCGCGTCGGGCGGTTGCCAGGTCGCGCAGGGTCTCCAGGTTCTGGGAGGTGCTCGGCATGCCGCGCACCTGTGATTCCAGCTCGTCCAGGCGCGCGAGTTTGTTCCGGCAGTACCGGATCTGCTCCGCGGGTGTGAGGTTCTCGAATGCCATGGTCTGGGCACCTCCAGGCGGACTGCGATGGTCAGGGCAGGTCGTCGTTCGGTTCGACCAGGGCGACGCGCGCCGCGCGACCAGGCACAACGGGCCCCCGCATCCCGACGTCGGGGCGTTCTGTGACCGTCCGCTCCATACCAGGACCCGCGGTGGGGAAACCGTCCATGGCCCCCTCCCCCCATGCCGGTATCGCGGTCGACCGCCCGGCTAAATCCTTTTTCTGAGCTCTCGGTGTACCGCTTTCCGCCTTCACCGTAAAGAGTTCCTGCTCGCGATTCCGGAATATTTCTACGAATGGTTTCCCGAGCGAATCTCGATCACCAGAAGTGTCTTCTGCCCCACCCTGAAAGCCTCGGCGGGGCGCGAATACGGGGCGACGCATGATCCGTAAGAGCGGCCAACCCGACATAATCGCAAGGAGGTACGAATGTACAGTTACGGTAAGCGTTCGTCGCCATTTTCTATTTCTTCCCGTCGGTCGGCCGCCACTTCCACCGGATGTAACTGGATGTGGGTGATGGCGGAAGGGCGTGAGCGTCGGGCGCGGCCGCAAACGGACCTCGACCCGGCATTCGCGCCCCGCTCCGGCTGCGCCGCACCTGGACGACGCGCCGCCGCTCGACGCGGAAACCGACCGGTCGCCGGCCGGACCGCACCAGGCGAACGCGCGTAGTCACGGGGCCACGCCCTGATCAAGAGTGGCCGCATCCCGCAAGCCCTCCGGGAGATCCCGGGAAGCCAGGGCCGTCCGGCTGCGCGGCGACGCGCTCGAGGGCGGCCTGATCATGCTGCTCCGCTGGTGTGGGCGAAGCGACCCCCGGTGTTATTCAATGAGGTGTGCGGTCAGGGATCTCGGGGCCCGGTCGCACGGGTCCGAGTAACGACCCCGGCGCTGCGCCGGGGATTGCTGAGAGAGCCGCATGGACTCCACGCCCTCCCCCTCGTCCTCATCGCCGTTCGACCTGGTCAGCAGCGCCCTGGGGCGTTACATCCCGCGCGGCGGATCGCCAGCGGCCGCCGGTCCTGCCAACGCGCAGGGCGACCGCGCCACCCGCCAACGCGTACCCGACAACCCGGCAGCCGACCGTCACGATCAGATTCTCGGCGTGGTCAACCTGGACAGGGACCTGAGAATCACCCGCTGCAATCTGGACGCCGCCGTATTCGCGGGTCTGGACGCCGTGACCGGGAGTCCTTTCGCCGATTTCCTGCCCCCCGGGGACGTGCCGACGGTCACCCGGCGGTTGCGGCACGTCCTGGAGATCGGTGAGGCTCACGTCGCCCGGATTCAGCGCCTGCGGCGCGGCGACGGGTCGGAGCTGGTGGTCTCGATGAGCATCCTGCCCGCCGCGGCGCCTCAGGAGGGCTTGACCGTCTCCCTGATCGCCATGGCCAGGAGACTGCACCTGTATGCCGCCGAGACCGCGATCGGCACCTCACTGGACATCGGCGAGACCGCGCAGTCGCTGGCGGAGTCCCTGCTGGCCTGGGGAGACGTGGCCGCCGTCGACCTCGACTTCGCCGTGTGGACGGGCGAGGGAGTCACCGAGCAGGCGCAGGGGCGCATCCGGCTACGGCGGGCAGCCCTGGTGCCGGACCGGGTGTGGCCCGAGGGTTACGTGACTCCGGGCGACGATCTTCCGAGCGACGCGAGTCGCCTGCTGGCGCAGGCGGTACGGCGCGACGATGCCCCGCAGGCCATCGTCATACCGGACCGGGAGGCGGTCGAGCGGCTCCTCGGCAGTCCACGAGTGATCCGTGCCCTGGTGCCCGGGGACCGGTCGGCGAGTGTGGCGTGCATACCGCTGGTCCTGGACGGCGCGCCGTCCGTCGTGCTGGGCGTGGCGGAGGTCTGGCGGCGGGCGGACTGCTCCTTCCACGACAGCGAGTTGTTCGACCTGCAGGAACTGGTGGCCAGGACCGCCCATCACGTCGACCTGGCCCGTCAGCACCAGCGCGAGCACACTCAGGTGCTGGCGTTGCAGCGCAGGCTGCTGCCCCGGACGGGCGGCGGCACCATCGAGATCGCCAGCGTCTACCAGCCCGCCACCCCCGACAGCGCGGGCGTCGGCGGCGACTGGGTGAACAGCTTTCCGCTGCCGGACGGCCGTACCGCACTGGTCGTCGGTGACGTCGTCGGGCACGGCCTGGGAGCCGCGGCGACCATGGGCCAGCTGAGCATGGAGGCCCGCGCGCTGCTGTCCGCGGGGCTGGCACCCGACGAGGTGCTGGAGCACCTGGACGAGACCGTGACGCTGCTCGACGACGCGGAGTCGGGGCTGGCGGCCGGCTACAGCGCCCTCGGCTCGACCTGCTGCATCGCCCTCTACGACCCGGTCAGCCACCACGTGACGCTCTCCAGCGCCGGCCACCTTCCCCCCGTCCTGGTGCTTCCGAACGGCCGCGCGGGCCCGCTCGCGGTCAGCCCCCACCCCGGTCTGGGCGCCGAGTTCGCGCTGCGGGAGCCGTTCGAGGTGTACACGTTCGGCGCGCCCCCGGGCTCCCTGCTCGCCCTCTACACCGACGGCCTGGTGGAGGATCCGGCCCTGTCGATCGACGAGGGAATCAGCAGGCTGGCGGATGTCCTGTCCACGGTGCACCCCTGGGACGCCCTGCAGCAGGCCGCGCGGCACGTCGTCGCCGCGCTTGCGCCCGTGCGCCAACGCGACGACGTGACCCTGCTGCTCGTGCGCATGATCGGCTACCGCAAGGGGGACACCGCGACCTGGCGGCTGCCCGCCCGCGACGACGCGCCGGCCCGTGCCCGCGCGCACGTCTCCGCGCTGCTGCGGCAGTGGCACACCAGGGGCGACACCCGGGACGACGTGCCGCTGCTGGTCAGCGAGCTGGTCACGAACGCGGTGCGCTTCGCCACCGGTCCCATCACGATACGACTGATCAGGGCCGGTCACGGCCTGCTGTGCGAGGTGGGCGACACCGGCAACGGCAGACCGCGGCTGGGCCGGGGCGGCCTCCTCGACGACGGCGGGCGCGGCCTGCACATCGTGCACAGACTGACCACCCGGTGGGGGGTGCGGTGGACGGACACCGGCAAGGTGGTCTGGGCGGAAGTCGCAAGGTGACGTGCGGCTGCCGGGCGGGGCGGCAGGCGTACAGCAGCGCAGCGAGGGCCGGGACGGCGTGCGCGTCAACCGGCGCCACCGACGGTACGGACGACGCCCTCAGCGGTACCGGTGGCGTGACCCGGTGATGCGGGCGGCCCGTTTGCAGGCACGGGTGGCGCGGGCTCGTGCTGCGGCCACCCCCCTTCCGGCTACGGCCACTCCCCTTCCGGCTAGAGCCACTCCCCTTCCAGGGCGGTGGCGGTGAGGCCCGGTGCCGCCGCGTACAGGACGGCGCGATCGCCCGACTTCTGCCCGGCGTCGTGCGCCCGCCTCAGGATGTCGAACACGGCGGCGCCTCCACGGTTGCCGCTGGTGTAGCTGTCCCGGCTGTGGTCCAGCAGCCCCGACGGCCACGCGTCGGGCATCGTCTGCTCCATGTACTCCAGCACCCGGGTCCCGCCGGGGTGCGCGAGCAGCACGTCGGGGTGCCAGGAGTCGGGGTCGTCCTGGTAACGGAGGCGCAGCCACTCCCACATCGCGGTGACCGTCTCCTGTACGGCGCGCGGCCCGCGCCGGTCCATCACGAAGTGGGTGCCGTCCGCCCGGGTGTCCAGGCGGTGCAGGTCCTGGGTGCCGGGCAGGGTGTGGTGCCAGGCGGCGTCCAGCCGCAGCACCGACTCGGGCCTCGGGCGGCCCGTGACCACCGCGGCGACCGCGGTGTCCGCGAACAGCAACCGGACGATCAGGGACTCGAGGGTGTCGTCAGCGGGCTGGTAGGTCGTGCTCAGCGCCTCCGCGATCACGACCAGGACCACCCGGTCGGGGTCCGCGGCCACGAGATCCGCCGCCAGGGCCAGGGAGCGGGTCCCCGCGACACAGGCCCACTGCGTGGCCGGCAGCAGCATTACGTCGTCGCGGAGCGAGAGCCTGTTGGCCAGGGCGATGTCCAGACCGGGCAGCGCCGGGGTGGTGGAGTGACTGGTGATCAGGCAGTCGACGTCCGCGGCGTCCAGCCCGGCGATCTGCAGAGCTCCGCGCGCCGCACGCTCCCCGTAGGACTGCACGGCCTCCCAGGCCGGGGCGGTGCGCTCCTGGACGGTCTGCGGCGCGGGTATCGCCTCGAGGGCGGCGATCACGCGGTCCACGTCCTGCTCGGTGAACCCGTCGCGTGCCAGCGCCTCTTGGGCGGGCCCGGTGCCGACTGCCCGCAGGCCGCCTCCGTTGCCGGGCGCGAGGGCGGTCTCCAGCGGCAGCATCCACCCGCGGGTCTCGATGCCCGTACTCGCCGCGATGCCTTCGATCCGCGGCGCCCAAGCCGCGTGCGGGTGCCGGTCGCGCACCTCCGCCACGATCTGGCTGGTCTCCACGGCGTGCTCACCGTGTATCACGGCAGGAGGACAGAGGTAAGCGGCCATGATGGGCACCTTTCCAGGGGAACGAGGAGGAACGTCACGAGGGCTGCGTCATGGGGCACTTCGGACTTCACGCCCACACCGATGGGCTCCGCTTCGGGAGTCGCCGCCTTCGTCGAGCATGGACGCCAAAGGGACATTTCCGCTGTGACACACACAACTTGGGCGACCCTGGAGGACGTGATACGGCACACACCGCTGCCACAGTCCCGCTCGGAGCGGTTCCAGAGGCCGTACCTGACCAACCGTCAGCACTAGAGTCGCCGGGTCCGGGGGCGCACCACTGGCGGGCCGACGTCGGCGCCCACAGTGACGGTCCCCCGGTGGCACCCCGCCGGAGGCCGCACGGCCGATGGCGCGACACGGCATCGAGCGACGGCAGGTGGTCGACGAAGAAGACGGGCTCGTCGGCATCGCCCGTTTACCGACCTGCCGCGACCTGCTGCAGGTCTGTAAACGGGCGGCGCCGGTGATGCCGGCGGAGGGGCGAGGGGTACGCCTTCACCACTCCCCGCCCCTCCCCCGGCAGTGGCCGTGGCGCCCGGACATCGCGCCGCGCCCCGCATCGAACGTGCAGGTGGTGGATCACACCGGCAGACTCTTCGGTACCGTGGAGGTCATGAGCCATCCGCACCCAGAACTCAAAGCCGCCCCGCCGTTGCCCGAAGGCGGGCTGAGGGTGACCGCCTTGGGCGGCTTGGGCGAAATCGGTCGCAATATGACCGTCTTCGAGCACGCCGGCAAGCTGTTGATCGTGGACTGCGGTGTGCTGTTCCCAGAGGAGAACCAGCCCGGGGTGGACGTGATCCTGCCCGACTTCACCTCGATCCGGGACCGCCTGGACGACATCGTGGCCGTCGTCCTCACCCACGGCCACGAAGACCACATCGGGGGCGTGCCCTACCTGCTGCGGGAGCGGGCGGACATCCCGGTCGTCGGCTCGAAGCTCACCCTTGCGTTCCTGGAGGCCAAGCTCAAGGAGCACGGGATCCGCCCCCGCACGGTGCGCGTGCGCGAGGGCGATCGGCGCAGCTTCGGCCCGTTCGAGTGTGAGTTCGTGGCCGTCAACCACTCCATCCCGGACGGGCTCGCCGTGGCCTTGCGGACCGCGGCCGGCCTGGTGCTGCACACCGGCGACTTCAAGATGGACCAGTTCCCCCTGGACGACCGGATCACCGACCTGCGCGCCTTCGCCCGCCTCGGCGAGGAGGGCGTGGACCTGTTCCTCACCGACTCCACCAACGCCGAGGTCCCCGGCTTCACCACCTCCGAACGCGAACTGAACCCCGCGATCGAACAGGTCCTGCGCACCGCGCCACGCCGGGTCATCGTCTCCAGCTTCGCCAGCCATGTGCACCGCATCCAGCAGGTCCTGGACGCCGCCCACCAGCACGGCCGCAAGGTGGCCTTCGTGGGCCGCTCGATGGTCCGCAACATGGGCATCGCCCGCGACCTCGGCTACCTCAAGGTCCCGTCCGGCCTGGTCGTGAACGCCAAGGAACTGGAGAAGCTGCCGGACCACCGGATCACCCTGGTGTGTACGGGCTCCCAGGGAGAGCCGATGGCCGCCCTGTCACGGATGGCCAACCGCGACCACGCCATCCGCATCGGCAAGGGTGACACCGTCCTGCTCGCCAGCTCGCTCATCCCCGGCAACGAGAACGCCATCTACCGGGTGATCAACGGCCTGACCCGGTGGGGTGCCAACGTCGTCCACAAGGGCAACGCCAAGGTGCACGTCTCCGGCCACGCCAGCGCCGGTGAACTCGTCTACTGCTACAACATCGTCCGACCCCGCAACGTCATGCCGGTCCACGGCGAGTTCCGCCACCTGCGGGCCAACGCCGACCTCGCCATCCGCACCGGCGTCGACCCCGACCGGGTCGTCATCGCGGAGGACGGTGTCGTCGTCGACCTCGTCGACGGCCGCGCCTCCATCACCGGCAAGGTGCCCGCCGGGAACGTCTACGTGGACGGCATGGAAGTCGGCGGCGCGACAGAGGCGTCCCTCAAGGACCGGGTCACCCTCGCCCAGGAGGGAGTCATCACGGTCGTGGCCATCGTCGACTCCGACACCGGCGCCCTCGCCGAGGCCCCCGACTTCCTGGCCCGCGGCTTCGTCCACGACGACGCCACCTTCGACACGGTCATCCCCGTCATCGAGAAAACGCTGGCCAACGCCGCACAGGAAGGCGTCGGCGACGCCCATCAGCTCGAACAGCTCATCGCCCGCGCCGTGGCCAACTGGGCCTTCCGCACGCACCGCCGCAGGCCGCTGATCATCCCCGTCATCATCGACGCCTGACCGGGCTCGCCGCCCCGGCTCCCCGCCCCCACGCCGGCAACGGCGCCCCCGCATCCACGAACGTAGGAAAGGTGAACGGATGGGCCTGCGCTTCGAGGAGATCGACTGGCAGCCGACACCCATCGGCGAGATCAGTCTGCGGCGGCGCCGCCACCCGGTCTCGGGAGACGACGTGTACGAGGTGAAGCTCGGCGACGAGTTCCTGATGTCCAGCCTCTTCACCGCCGGCGAGATCGCGCTCACGGAACTCGGACTGGCCGAGCTGCCGCACGCCGAACGGCCCGAACTGGACGTGGTCGTCGGCGGACTCGGGCTCGGCTACACCGCCCGGACAGCCCTGGACGACCCCCGGGTGCGCTCCCTGACCGTGATCGAAGCGCTCGCCGAAGTCATCGACTGGCACGAGCGGCACCTGGTGCCCCTCGGAGCCCAGCTGACCTCGGACGTCCGCTGCCGCCTGGCGCACGGCGACTTCTTCGCGCTGGCCGCCGACCCGCGCGGCCTGGACCCCGAGGCCCCGGGCCGTCGCTTCCACGCCGTCCTGCTGGACGTCGACCACTCACCACGCCATGTGCTCCACCCACGCCACGCGGCCCTCTACCGACCCGCCGGGCTGCGTGCCCTCGCCGAACACCTCCACCCCGGCGGGGTATTCGCCCTGTGGTCGAACGACCCGCCCGACGAGCAGTTCACCTCCGCGCTCACCGAGGTCTTCGCACAGACGGCGGCCCAGGTCGTCGACTTCGACAACCCCCTGCAAGGCGGTACCTCGACCAACACCGTCTACGTGGCCCGCAAGGCACCGGCCACACCACCGGACGACGGCTCGGCCGGATCCGGCGATACGGCGCGGCCACTCAAGTAAGGCAGCACAACCGCTCCAGGTGAGAGGCCGGCACCCCCATGGCACATGCATGGGTGCGCCGGCCGACCAGGACGCAGCGACCCCGGCGACTCCGTCATGGTGGTCGCCCGCACTTCCGTACGCGAACTATGGTGTCCCACCACATGTGTCCTTGACCTGCGGATCGGCCTGGCCGCGCCGGTCCAGCGTTGTGCCGTGTTCTGCCCGACGCCTTTCCGTCGACCGGTCACAGGACGCGATTCCGCCGGGGCCTGCCTCTCAGGGAGGGCCGGCTCCGGCGGACGCTCGCCGCGTCAGGGGTTTACGGCAGCGGCGGATAGGCGTTCTGCATCAGCTGCTGGAACTGGGCGGAGAACCAGTGTCCGGCGAGCGGCGAGTTCGGCAGTGCGCCCGTGGGGTTGTTGCCGTTGCGGGCGTTGCCGCCGTAGGTGGGGTCGCACATGCGGTCGAAGCCCTTGCCCTCGTCGTTGGGGACGGCGGCGCTGTTGCCGTCCGACTCCCCCGGCGGCTTCACCCACACGTAGGCGTCGACGCCGGCGGCCGGGGCCGCGGTGGGCCGCTGACCGAGTCCGGCGCCGCTCTGGTTGCACCAGTTGCCGGCGTGGGTGCGCCGGTCGATTCGGCTGCCGTTGACGTAGTCGTCGACGGAGGTCATCGGGCCGGGGCCGGTGGGCCGGGCGGAGCCGCCCCAGCCGTTGCGGGAGGTGTCGATCAGCATGCCGAGGCCGGAGTCGAACCCGGCGGCGACGAGCTTGTCCCGCAGCCCGAGCGCGAACGACTGCTCGTCCACGTACTGGTTCCAGTCGACCCATTTCGACTGGCGCACGGTCTGGCCGTTCACCGTGTCGGTGACCTTGAGGTTGGGCTCCTTGACGGGGCTGTAGTTGGCGGTGTTGACGATGAACCCGGCCACGTCGTTCACGCTCGCGCCGTTGGTCGTGGCCACCTTGGCGAACTCCTGCACTGCCGGGGCGAGGTTGCTGTCCCAGCCGAGCCACCCGTGGTGGCCGGCGTCGATGTAGTTGTAGACGTTTGTGAGGGCGCCGAGCTTGTCGAGGGCGTAGGAGACGCCCTTCTCGTAGTTGCCGTTGCTCTTCATGGCCACACACGCGTCGGTGGTGGTGTTGGTGCCGCCGGCGTTGGTGACCAGGTTGGGCAGTGAGTCGGGCTCGATGACCGTGGCGATCCGCAGGCCCGCGTACTTCGGGTCGGACAGGATCGAGGCGATCGGGTCGATGTACTGGGACTTGTACTTGTCGAGATCGTTCGGACCGAGTTCGCCGTTGGAGGCCAGGGCGGCACAGTCACGGCCCGGCAGGTCGTAGATGACCAGCTGGACGACGAGCTCGGCGGAGCCCTTCTGCTTCAGTGCCTCGTCCAGGTGGGCGCGCAGGCCCATGCCGCCGGCGACACCGTTGATGGCGGCCATCCGGTCGAGCCAGACTGCGGTGGGCTGGTCGGCGATGCGGCTGCCGCCCGGCTCGGCGGCGGCCTTGGCCGACCACTCGGGGTTCACATAGCCCTTGGCTCCGACGTAGGGGTTGGCGACCCGGCCGTCCGTGCCTCCGCCGGTGCCACCGCCCGTGCCACCGCCCGTGCCACCGCCGGTACCTCCGCCCGTGCCGCCGCCCGATCCGCTTCCGTCGTCGACGTTGCAGGTCACGCCGTCGAGGCTGAAGGTGGCCGGGGTGGTGTTGGTGCCGCTGTAGGCGGCCTGGAAGCCGAAGCTGACGGAACCGCCGGTGGCGAGCGTGCCGTTGTAGCTCTCGTTGGCGGCCGTGACGGCGGCCCCGCTCTGGGTGACCTTCGCGTTCCAGCCGTTGGCGATCCTCTGGTTGCCGGCGTACGACCACTTCACCGACCAACCCGACTTGGCCGCGCTGTTGTTGGTGATCGTCACGGCGGCGGTGAAGCCGGTGTCCCACTGGTTCTGCACCTTGTAGTCCACCGTGCAGGGCATGGAGGCGGCGGCCCCGGCCGGCGCCGTGAGGAGCGCGGCCCCTGAGGCTCCGGTCAGCAACGCCAGCGCTGCGAGCAACGAGATGTTGGTGCGACTCATGAGAATGGGTTCCTTCTGCTTCGGGGATTTGTCCACTGGTTGAGCACGCGCAAGTGATCGCGCAGCCCGGTGCCCCTCGACGCCGGTGCAGCGTCGTGGTCGGAGACCGGGAACGGCTCACGGGAGCAGTCCGGCGTTCCAGGGACGGCCCGTGCGGGGGCGCTCGCGGTCGTCGGACCACTTCACGACCTGATCCGCACAGCGTCGCGAACGGGTGTTCTCGCCGAATCCCGCCGACCGTCAGCGGCACGTCCCGGCCGCGACCCGGACGTCCGTGAGACGGCTGGCCTCGTCGGGATCCCCGTGCACGCGCCGCTGTCCCGCCGGCAGGTGCGCGGTTCCACGGCGCGTGAGGTCCCGGGTCCGGGTACGGCTCTCTCAAAGGGCGGCCGGCGCCCTCTCAGAGACGGGACGGTCCGCGTCCCCGTCCCGGGTGGCCTTCCGGCCGCCGGCGAGACCCGGAAGCGGGCTTCCGACTGCCCGGTTGCGCAGGGTGGTTGGTGATTCTCACCGATCTTTGGAAGCCGTTGTCCCACCGGCCGGCGACGGTGTGCTCCACCGCGCAGGGGCGGGTCGCTCCCTGCGGCGGGACCATCGGGACGGCCGACGTGGCGACGAGCGCGTCTGCGCCTGCGGCGGCTGAGTGGTGTGAGGGTGGGGGGTGTCGCATGAGCGTCTCCTTGCAGCTTGGCGCGCCGTGACCGGTGCGTCGACTGGTTGGAACCGCTCCCACTGGTGCGAAGGAAGTTAGCGCCAAGTGCCGCGGTTGCACAGAGGGGGCGCTCAACTTTCCCCGAACCGAACCGCTCTGAGCTTTCGACTCTTCAAGCTTCTTGACCGCCACCACCGGCATCCCCATTATGGGAGCGCTCCCACTGGCCAAGACTTGTCCTTCCCCGAGCCGCAAGCCGCTAGGAGGAACCAGTTCATGGATCCCGGACGTAAAACCAGAACCGTTCGGCGGGTGTGGACCGCCGCCGCAGCCGCGTTAGCCCTGCCCCTGTCGATGCTGGCCACCGGCGCGACGACCGCGCGTGCGGCGGGCGTTCAGTGCAGCGTCGACTACAGGACGAACGACTGGGGCTCCGGCTTCACCGCGGACCTGACCCTCACCAACCGCGGCACGGACGCCATCGACGGCTGGAGGCTGACGTACTCCTACGCCGGCAACCAGAAGCTGACGAACGGCTGGAACGGCAGCTGGGCACAGTCAGGTCAGCAGATCACGGTGAACAACGCCTCGTACAACGGGACCATCGCCGCCGGCGCGGCGGTCACCGCGGGCGCGCAGTTCACCTACAGCGGCACCAATGCCGCACCCGCCTCCTTCTCGGTCAACGGCGCCCCCTGCAACGGCGCCCACCAGCCGCCGATCACCGTGCTGACCAGCCCGACCGCGGGCGCCGTCTACACGCAGGGCGAAGCCGTGCCGCTGGCGGCCACGGCGGTGGCCGCGGACAACGCGACGATCAGCAAGGTGGAGTTCTACGACGACACCAAGCTGCTGGGCACGGATACGAGTGCGCCGTACTCCCTGCCCTCCTCCGGGTTGTCCGTGGGCAGTCATTCGCTGATCGCGAAGGCGTACGACAGTCTGGGCGCCTCCGCGGAGTCCACTCCCGTCGGCGTCACCGTCGCGTCGGGCCCCAGCGTGGTCAGCACACCCACCCAACTGGGCGTCCAGCAGGGCAGGACGGGCACCTACGAGGTGAAGCTGTCGAAGCAGCCGAGCGCTGACGTCACGGTGACAACGGCTCGCGCGAGCGGCAACTCGGGCCTGTCGGTCACAGGCGGCGCGAGCCTCACCTTCACGCCGTCGAACTGGAGCACCGCCCAGAAGGTGACCGTCACCGCCAACGCCTCCGGCACCGGTCCCGCCGTCTTCGAGTCGACGGCCCCGGGTCACGCCAAGGCCGCGGTCACCGTGACGGAGCTGGGAGCGACGAAGGCGTACGACGCCCGGTTCCTCGACCTCTACGGCAAGATCACCAACCCGGCGAACGGCTACTTCTCCCCCGAGGGCATCCCGTACCACTCGGTCGAGACGCTCATCGTCGAGGCTCCGGACCAGGGGCACGAGACGACGTCCGAGGCCTACAGCTACCTACTCTGGCTGCAGGCCATGTACGGCAAGGTCACGGGTGACTGGTCGAAGTTCAACGGGGCCTGGGGGATCATGGAGAAGTACATGATCCCCACCCACGCCGACCAGCCGACGAACTCGTTCTACAACGCGTCGAAGCCGGCGACGTACGCGCCCGAGCTGGACACCCCGAACGAGTATCCGGCGAAGCTGGATCCCTCGGCCGCGGCCGGTTCGGACCCGATCGCCGGTGAGCTGAAGAGCGCCTACGGCACAGATGACATCTACGGCATGCACTGGCTGCAGGACGTCGACAACGTCTACGGCTTCGGCAACTCGCCCGGCACGTGCGAGGCGGGCCCGTCGGCCACCGGTCCGTCGTACATCAACACCTTCCAGCGCGGCGTGCAGGAGTCGGTGTGGGAGACGGTGCCGCAGCCGACCTGCGACGCCTTCAAGTACGGCGGGAAGAACGGTTACCTGGACCTGTTCACGGGTGACTCCTCCTACGCCAAGCAGTGGAAGTTCACCGACGCCCCGGACGCCGACGCGCGGGCCGTGCAGGCCGCGTACTGGGCGGACATCTGGGCCAAGCAGCAGGGCAAGGGCAGCGACGTCTCCACGACGGTCGGCAAGGCCGCCAAGATGGGCGACTACCTGCGCTACGCGATGTACGACAAGTACTTCAAGAAGATCGGCAACTGCGTCGGACCGACCGCCTGCCCGGCCGGCACCGGCAAGGACGCCTCGCACTACCTGCTGTCCTGGTACTACGCCTGGGGCGGCGCCACGGACACCAGCGCCGGCTGGGCCTGGCGCATCGGATCCAGCCACACCCACGGCGGCTACCAGAACCCCCTGGCCGCCTACGCGCTGAGCAGTTACGCCGACCTGAAGCCCAAGTCGGCGACCGGACAGGCGGACTGGGCCAAATCCCTCGGTCGGCAGCTCGAGTTCTACCGCTGGCTGCAGTCCAGCGAGGGCGCCATCGCGGGCGGGGCGACGAACAGCTGGGCGGGCCGCTACGCGACTCCCCCGGCCGGCACGTCGACCTTCTACGGCATGTACTACGACCAGCAGCCCGTCTACCACGACCCGCCGTCCAACCAGTGGTTCGGCTTCCAGGCGTGGTCGATGGAGCGGGTCGCCGAGCTGTACCAGCAGACGGGGAACACGCAGGCCAAGGCGGTCCTCGACAAGTGGGTCACCTGGGCGCTGTCCAAGACCACCATCAACCCGGACGGCACCTACCGGATCCCCTCCACGCTCCAGTGGTCGGGCCGGCCCGACACCTGGAACGCATCAAGTCCAGGCGCCAACAACGGACTTCACGTCACCGTCGCCGACTACACCAACGACGTCGGCGTGGCCGCCGCATACGCCAAGACCCTGACGTACTACGCCGCCAAGTCCGGTGACGCCCAGGCCGCGTCCACCGCGAAGGCGCTCCTGGACGGCATGTGGAACAACTACCAGGACAGCCTGGGCATCGCGGTCCCGGAGACCCGAAGCGACTACAACCGGTTCGCAGACAGCGTGTACGTCCCGAGCGGCTTCAGCGGCAAGATGCCCAACGGTGACGCGATCAACTCGTCGTCGACGTTCGACTCCATCCGGTCCTTCTACAAGAACGACCCGGCCTGGTCGAAGATCGAGACCTACCTCAAGGGCGGCGCCGCGCCCGTCTTCACCTACCACCGGTTCTGGGCCCAGGCGGACATCGCCCTGGCCATGGGCTCGTACGCGGAACTCCTCGAGTAGTCCCCCGCTGAGGCTCCGTGTGCGCGATCCCGTCGCAGGGAGACGGGGTCACCCCACCGGGCGGCTCCCCCAGGGGGGCCGCCCGGTGAACACCCTTGTCCCGTCGCCCGAGACACTGACGACCCTCATCTTGTCAGGGGCATGATCTTCTCCTACAGTCCCAGCGGAGAACGGAATGGGAGCGCTCCCATCCATAGGTGGTGCTCTCCTGGCCCCCCACACCATCGCGGAGGACCCGCATGCAACCGTCACATCCCCGAGCCCGCAGGGTGCGTGCCCTGTTCGGTGCGCTGCTCACCTCACTCGTCGCGCTGGCGGCACTTCTCACCGGCGCTTCGACGTCGCACGCCGACACGACGATCTGCCAGGAGTTCGGCTCCACCACGATCAAGGGCCGTTACGTCGTGCAGAACAACCGCTGGGGCACCAGTGCGCCCCAGTGCATCACCGTCACGGACTCGGGCTTCAGGATCGCCCAGGCCGACGGCTCGGTCCCCACGAACGGCGCCCCGAAGTCCTACCCGTCCGTGTACAACGGCTGCCACTACACCAACTGTTCACCCGGCACGAACCTCCCCGCCCGGCTCAACACCGTCTCCGACGCCCCCACGAGCATCTCCTACAGCTACGTGAGCGGTGCGGCCTACGACGCCGCCTACGACATCTGGCTGGACCCGACGCCCCGCACCGACGGCGTGAACCGCACCGAGATCATGATCTGGTTCAACCGCGTGGGGGCTGTGCAGCCGGTGGGCTCGCCGGTCGGCTCCGCCACCGTCGCCGGACGCCAGTGGCAGGTGTGGTCCGGCAACAACGGCTCCAACGACGTCCTGTCCTTCGTGGCGCCGTCGGCGATCGACAGCTGGAGCTTCGACGTGATGGACTTCGCCCGGAACGCCGTCTCCCGCGGACTCGCTCAGAACGACTGGTACCTGACGAGCGTTCAGGCGGGCTTCGAGCCGTGGCAGAACGGCGCGGGACTGGCGGTGACCTCGTTCTCCTCCACCGTTGACCTCGGCGGCAGCACCCCCGGCGGTCCCAGCGGACCCAGTGGTCCCGCGGCGTGCAAGGTGGCCTACGGCACGAGTGTGTGGCAGGGCGGTTTCACGGCCGACGTCACCGTGACCAATACGGGTTCCTCCCCGGTCAACGGCTGGAACCTCGCCTTCACGCTGCCCTCCGGGCAACGGATCGACAACGCGTGGAACGCCGGCATCTCGCCGACGTCGGGTGCGGTGACGGCGGCCAACGCGGCGCACAACGCGTACATCGCGCCGGGCGGCCAGGTCACCTTCGGGTTCCAGGCCTCCTACGGCGGCAGTTTCTCCAAACCATCCGCTTTCAGCCTGAACGGCACTTCCTGCACCACCGCCTGACGCGTTCGCCACGGCTCGCCCGACCCGAGACGCCGGCTGCCGGTCAATCGCCGAGCACACCACGGACTCAAGTCGTAGCGTGTCCGCCCACCAGGGACCCGCCCACCGGCCTCAGTGCCGACAGGGCGGGTCCCGCCGTCTTTCCTCTGGACGCCGGACAGCAGACGTTGGAGGTCGAACGGCCCAAGGCCCGAACCCGGCGACGAGCGTAATGCGCAATCGCTCATGAACCACGCGAACCAGACGCCCTCTTGGCCGACAATGCGCGGGGCACATGCGGAAGCCGTGTGCCCGGTTCCGTCGGCCCGTAAGATCGGTGATCTCTTGGGGGAGGTGGTCATGGGCAGTCGACGCCCCGGCACGCCTACGCTGGAAGAGGTGGCCGCTCACGCCGGGGTGGGGCGGGGCACGGTCTCCCGCGTCATCAACAACGCGGCCGGCGTGAAGGACTCGACGCGCCGAGCCGTGCAGCGAGCCATCGAGGAACTGGGGTACGTGCCCAATCTCGCGGCCCGCTCCCTGGCCGGGCGGCGCACCGATGCCGTCGCTCTCGTGCTGACGGAGCCCGACTGGAGAGTGTTCGCGGAGCCGTTCTTCTCCGAGATCGTCGGCACGCTCGGCGACGTGCTGACGGATACCGGGATGCAGCTGATGCTCACCCTGGTCCGCTCGGACGCCGAGCGCCGGCGCTTCCTGGAGTACGCGCGCGGCGGCCGGGTCGACGGGGTCCTGCTGATGTCCGTGCACGCGGCGGACCGGCTGCCGGACATGCTCGCCGAGGCGCGCGTACCGACCGTGATGCTGGGGCGCCGCTCGGGCGACGAGTACGTCAGCTACGTGGACGCCGACAACGTCGGCGGCGCGCGCAGCGCCGTCTCCCACCTGCTGTCCCGAGGCCGCACTGCGATCGCCACCATCACCGGACCGCTGGACATGCACGTCGCGCAGTGCAGGCTGCGCGGCTACCAGGACGCTCTGGCGCTGGCGGGCCTCGATGGCGAGCCGTCCCTGGTCGCCGAAAGCGACTTCACGCAGGACAGCGGGCGCCGCGCCATGACGGAACTGCTCGAGCGGCACCCGGAGATCGACGGCGTCCTCGCCGCGTCGGACACCACGGCAGCGGGGGCTCTGGAAGCGCTGCGTGCCGCAGGACGGCATGTGCCCAAGGACGTGGCCGTGATCGGTTTCGACGACTTTCCGCTGGCTCAGCGCACCGAGCCACGCCTGACCACAGTGCGTCAGCCGCTGGAGGAGATGGGCCGGGCCATGATCCGACTCCTGCTGGAGGACATGGAGGAGCCGTCAGTGGCCTACCGCCACGTCATCCTCCGGACGGAGCTGGCGGTCCGAGAATCGGCCTGACGAGGCCCGAAGTGACCGCCCGCCGATGACCTACTGCCTGAGCGCCTGAGCGCCTGAGCGCAGGCTGCCGTGCGGGCGGCACCGGCGCGGTAGGTGTTCTGTCTCGGGAGCGCTCCCAACCGCTGTCCACGTTCACTGTGTCCGGGCCCTGGGGCGTCGTCAGGGGACATGGAACCGCCCCCTGGACGGACACCCGCGGGCGGTAGGCGGAGGCTTGCGGTCAGCCGGTTCTGGCCATGGCCCACCTCCGGGGCGTTCCGGCGCCCGCGGGCTGCTGGACGATCGCGCTTCGGGGCAGGGGCACCGGACCGGCTCACCCTCCGGCGCACGGGCCGGGGCGGCGGCAGGCCGGGGCCGCGCATCGCACAGCTCGGCGTCTCCATGCCGACACACCGGCGACTCGATCTCCCGATACCTCGTCATCCAGGCGGCGAAGGCGGGGGCGTTCGGGTCACCCGACGGTGTAGTCGGCCGCCTCGGTGTTCAGGGTCGTGGTGCCGTTCTGCGCGGTGGCCAGGACGGCGATGTGCCAGACGCCTCGCGGCGAGGACTCGATGTCCGAAGCGGTGGCCTTGGTGGTGTAGGTGCAGCTCACAGTGTGCTTCCTGTAGGGCTTGCAAACGGCCGGCTCCGCGGTGGCCAGGTCCTCGGCGGTCAGCCGGTTCTTGGCGAAGGACGAGTTCTGCGGCCATGCCAGCACCTTCACACTCTTGACTCCGGAGGATGCCGTGACGTACGTGGCAAAGGTCAACGAGCCGGCGCGGCCGCCGTCAGGAGCGATGTAGCGGGCGGTGCTCTGCGTCAGCGCCGGAGGCTGCTCCCCGGCGTAGGCCAGAGCGTAGGCACCAGCACCTCCGAGCACGACGACACCGGCGGCCACGCACAGGGCGAAACGACGGGACATGAGATTCTCCGCAACTGTCTCAGCTGGATCGGACCGGCGCTTGTGGTCTGCGCCGCTGCATGCACCGATACTCGCGTGACGAGGGTGCGCCGGACATGAGGGAACGTACTCAGTTCAACATGAGTACGCCCGAGCACTGCCTACCTCCACGTGGCCTTTCCCTCTGGTCGGTCCGTTGTGCGGCAGAAGACGGCCGCTCCGGAGGCCGTGCTGTGGTTCGCCGGTGACGCCACGGGGCCGGAGCCGGACACCGGCGCCGCCGTCCGCGCTCTGCGCGAGGTGCTACCGGTGCTCGACAGGGTCCCCACCCGCTTGCTGTTGGTCACGGAGAACGCGTACAGCACGGGCTGCGGTGACGTCTCAGCCCTCCCCCGCCCAGGCCCTCCTGCACGGTTTCGCCCTGGCCCTGCCCGAGGAGCTGCCGGGAATCTCCTCCCTGAGCATCGACCAGTCCTCGACCAGTGCGCCATGCTCGCCAGGTTTCTCCGCGAGACAGCTGCCGACGTGGTGATGCCGGCCGGGCGCTACACCCTCCTCGACCGGTCAGCCCTGGACGACGCACTGGCCGCCGCGGTGGTGACCGGTAAGGGCATCGTGGCCGTCGGTGTGTTCAACTCGGGCCTGCCGGCCCACGATCGGCCGACCGGGGGGTGCCATACCACTACCAGGACGCCCTCGCGAGCTGGTCGCCAGGGCGAGGCCATCGCCGGGATCTCCCGACGGCACGGCACGAGTCTTTCCGCCGCAGCGATCGCCTTCCCGTTCGCGCACCCGGCGGTCGTCAACGTCACCCTGGGCATGGCGGATCCCGAGCAGGTCACGAGGAACGTGCGACTCCACCGTCAGCCCGTCCCGAGGAACTCTGGAGCGATCTACGCGACCGAGGGTTGATCAGATTCGAGGTCGCTCCCTCCGGATACGCGAGTGCACAGGTACCGAGAGACCGGGCAGCACATGGTGGGGTCCCGGAGTGGTGATCACTCGACGCGTCCGGTCGGAGTCCACCTGCGAGGATCGCCGGCAGACTTCCCGCCGTACAAGACCGGCTACGACTGCTACGCCAAGGAAGCGGACGGCATCACCCGGCAGCTCCACGGCCTGTTGCCCGACAGGCCCGCCGGGCTCACGGCCCCCGTGCGGAGCCCACCGCGGCCGTGGTGGACGCGCAGAGCTTGCCTTCGCTGCTGACTGCAGTGCGAGCCCGCGGAACGCTACACGCGGGAGGCGAGCACCAGGCGGAACGTGCACCCGGGACCCGCTCCGGTGTCGAGTTCGAGGCGGCCGCCGTGGCCCTGGGCGATCGCCGTGGCGATGGCGAGGCCGAGGCCGCTGCCGCCGTGGTCTCGGGAGCGGGAGGGGTCGACGCGGTAGAAGCGCTCGAAGACCCGCTCGGCCTCCCCCGGTGGCAGTCCCGGCCCCTGGTCGGCGACTTCGATCACGCAGATCGGCGTGCCCGGGCTCAGCGGCGGTGAGCCACCGGCCCGGCCGGGGCGGTCGGTACCTCCTGTCGCGGCCCCCGCGCGGGCCGTACCCACGCGTACGTCGACCGGAGTGCCGGGCGGCGTGTGGACGAGCGCGTTGGACAGCAGGTTGTTCACCACTTGGAGCAGACGGTCCGGATCCCCCACCGTCTCCACGACCTCGAGTTCGCAGTCTTCGGCCTTCGCATCGAGCGGGCTGAGGGTCACCCGGTGGCCTCCCCCGCTCCGTACGGCCGCCGCACTCACCGCGTCGGCCGCGAGGGACAGCAGGTCGACGGGGACGGCGCGGTAGGCCGGCTCCTGGTCGAGTCTGGCCAGCAGGAGCAGGTCGTCGACGAGGTGGTTCATGCGCTCGGCGTTCCTGACGACCTGTTCGTCGGCCGCCCGGCGTTGTGCGGCGGGGCGGTCCGGGTGGCGCAGGGCCAGCTGGGCGAAGCCCTGGATGGAGGTGAGGGGCGTACGCAGCTCGTGTCCGGCGTCGGCCACGAAGCGACGCAGCCGGGCCTCCGAGAACTCCCGCTGATACAAGGCCTGTTGGAGGCGTTCGAGCATGTCGTTGAGTACGGTTCCGAGGCGGCCGGTCTCGGTACGCGGGTCGGTGTCGGGCAGCCGTGCGCTCAGATCCCCCGCGGTGATGTCCTGAGCCGTGTGCTCCATCCTGGTGAGCGGAAGGAGGCCCAGGCGGACGACCCACCGGCCGACCGCGATCAGTCCGACCACGGCCACGGCGAACACGGCCACGTTGAGGGCGAGCAGTTTCGACGTGGCCCCGTCCACGGTGTCGAGCGGCAGGGCGACCACGAAGGTGGTGCCACCGAGCTTGGCGTCCTTCCACAGCACCCGCCAGTGACCGGCGCCGGACTCGGCCGGAACGGTGGCCTGATGCCCCTTTTCCAGGTGGAGTTCGCTGGTGTTCCGCGGGAGCGCCGGGCCCGGCTTCTTCCCGCCGCCGAGAGTTCCCCGCTGCTTGCCCGAGGCGTCGTAGAAGGTCATCCGGAAGTCCGAGGGCAGGGTGACGGAGTCCGGGGCCGGCCTGGTGGGCAGCCCGGCCCCTTCGGCGAAGGCACGGTCCGGGAGGACGAACTCCGACAGCTGCTG
Source organism: Streptomyces sp. NPDC060000 (assembly GCF_042737375.1). Taxonomy (NCBI): domain Bacteria; kingdom Bacillati; phylum Actinomycetota; class Actinomycetes; order Kitasatosporales; family Streptomycetaceae; genus Streptomyces; species Streptomyces sp. NPDC060000. The sequence goes on along the minus strand of NZ_JBHWUU010000017.1, from coordinate 55,967 downwards.
GTCGACCCGGTTGAGCAGCCAGGAATGCAGTACGAGGAACCCGATGGTCTGTGCGGTGAGAACCGCGACCGCGGCGAGCAGGGTGACGCCCCACACGAGCCGGCTGCGCAGCGACCGGGGACGGCCGCGGATCACCGGTCCGCCCCGCTCCGCGGCAGGCGCAGACAGTAGCCCACGCCGCGCACGGTGTGCAGCAGGGGCGGGTCGAAGCGGTCGATCTTGCGGCGCAGGTACTTGACGTACGTCTCCACGATGCGGCCGTCGCCGGCGAAGTCGTACCCCCACACATGGTTGAGGATCTTGGTCTTGCTCAGTACCCGGTTGGCGTTCTCCATGAGGTAGGTGAGCAGGTTGAACTCGGTCGGTGACAGGGGGATGTACTCGCCGGCCCGGTGCACCTCATGGGCGTTCTCGTCCAGCTCCAGGTCGGCGAAGCGCAGGATCCCGCCGTCGGCGCTCTCCGCGTCGAAGAGGTGGCCGGGGTCCGTGCGCCGCAGGATGGCGCGGATGCGCAGCAGCACCTCCTCGATGCTGAACGGCTTGGTCACGTAGTCGTCGCCGCCGGCGCTCAGGCCCGCGATGCGGTCGGCGACCTCACCGCGAGCCGTGAGGAACAGCACCGGCGTCCGCACACCCGCGGCGCGCAGACTGCGGGTGACCTCGAAGCCGTCCAGGTCGGGCAGCATCACGTCCAGCAGGACGAGGTCGGGGCGCAGCCCCTCGATGTCCCGCAGGGCGTCCCGTCCGGTGGCGGCGCCGGCGACCGCGTAGCCGGACAGCCGCAGCGCCGACTCCAGCAGCATGCGGATACTGGGATCGTCCTCGACCACCAGGAGCCGGTACGGGGCCGGGACTGCGGGCGGTTCGGGCGATTCGGGCATGGCGCAGTGTCGTCCGTTCTGCCGCTGCCGCTACCGGCTACTTGGCGGCGCAGTCGTACAAGGTCGTTCCGGCGAGGCCCATGATGCCGCCCGCGGCGGAGCCGCTGCCGTCGGAGCTGCCGGCGCCGGAGCTGCCGGCGCCGCCGTACTCCCTGGCGGGCACCTTGGTGCAGTGCTCGCCGATCCATGCCGCCCGCTGGGAGGCCGCGTTGTCCCTACCGCCCATCATGGCGCCGATGCCACCGGACGAGCCGGAGCCGAGTACGTAGCGCAGTTCGCCGTCCTCGGTCCACTTCTGCAGCTGTCGCACGGAGGGTGCGTTGTCAGTGCCGCTGAAGCCGCCCATGCCGATGACCGTGGCGTCGCTGTTCAGGATGAACGTGGCCGCGCCCTGGGCTCCCCCTTCGACCGCGAGGGTGATGCGGGCGCCGTCGGAGTGCTCGGTGGCGAAGTCGAGGATCCTGCGCTGGTCGGAGGTGAGCGTCGTGGCACCGCCAGGTCCGCCGAAACCGCCCCGGCCGCCCGAGCCGCTGCCGCCACCGGCTCCCGGGAAGGAAGGCATCGAGCCCCCTGCGGAGCCCGAGCCGCCGCCACTCCCTCCAGGCAGACCGGGCATGTCGGTGGGCATTCCCGAGGGCATGCCCTGAGGCGACCCGCCCGAGGCGCCGCCGGGCGTGCCGGACCCGCCGCCGCCGAAGCCCTCGGGCAGTTCGAAGCCCTTGGGCAGCGCTCCGCCGCTCCTGCCACCGAACGACATCGTCGCCGGCCCGGCCGTCGGGTTGGCTCCGCCCATCGCCGACCCGGACCCGCCGATCACACTCACCGCCCACGCGGCGGGCGCGAGCAGCACCGCCACGAGCGCACCGCCCAGGGCGACCGGAACCAGCCGCGCCGCCCACCCCGCGGCCATCAGCAGGCCGACGGCGATCAGTCCCAGCAGCAGAACGAGCCAGGCCAGCCATCCGTGCCAGGACGGCACTCGGCGGATCACGACCACGGCCCAGACGATGGTCACCAGTACGGTCCCGGCACCGACGGGCAGCGCCCAGCGCGCCCCGGCCCGGTGCGCCCGCAATAGCGCGGTCGCCAGTCCGGCGGTCAACGCGGCCACCGCGGGGGCGAGTTGGGTCGTGTAGTACGGGTGGAAGATGCCCTCCTGAGTGGAGTACACCAGCCCGCACACCACCAGCCAGGTCCCCCACAGCAGCCATCCCGAACCCGCGAGGGCCTCACCCGTCGAACCACTGCCCCGCCGGCGCAGAACCGCTGCGGCCACCGCCACGACCAGGGCCACGGCACTCGCCGGCAGCAGCCAGCTGATCTGCCCGGCCACTTGGTCGTTGAACAGCCGCAGCAGCCCGGCCTCGCCGCCGAAGCCGCCGGCGAAGTTGCCCATGCCGCCACCTCCCGCGCTGTCGCCGAAGATCCGGCCCAGCCCGTTGTATCCGGTCACCAGGTCCCAGGCACCGCCGTCGGTGCTGCCGCCGATGTACGGCTTCTCACCTGGCCACCAGGCGACCATCAGCACCCACCACAGCGAGGACACCCCGCACACGGCACCGGCGGTCAGCAGCCGCCCGGCCCGCGCGGGCCAGGTCCCCCGCGCACCCACCAGCCAGGCCGCCGTGAGGGCCGGCAGCACCATCCAGGCCGCCATCATCTTCGTGAGGAACCCACAGCCGATCAAAATCCCGCTCGCGCACAGCCACCAGGTGGAACCCCGGCCCGAGTCGGTCTGCAGGGCACGGGTCAGCGCATAGGCGGCGGCGACCAGGAACAGCACCAGCAGCGTGTCTGGGTTGTTGTCGCGGTTGATGGCGACGGTGATCGGGGTCAGTGTCATCACCAGGGCGGCGAGCAGCGCCGCGCCCTCGCCCGCCCACCGCCGGACCGTACGGTGCAGCACGAGGACGGCGGCGACGCCCTCCACCACCTGGGGCAGGATCAGCGCCCACCCGTGCATGCCGAAGATCTTGCTGCTGACGACCTGCGGCCAGAGCGCCGCCGGTGGCTTGTCGACCGTGACGACGCCGGCCGGGTCGAAGGCGCCGAACAGGAAGTCCGTCCAGTCGCGGCCCATCGACTTCACCGCGGCCGAGTAGTAGCTGTTGGCCCAGCCGAGGGAGCCGAGGGCCCAGCCGTACAGCAGCGCGGACAGGAGCAGGATCGCGCCCAGGGCGGCGGGGGCCGCCCAGCGTGGCAGGGCACGGCTCGTGACGGGGAGACGCAGGACGGGGGCCGCGTGCGCCTCGGTGGTGGGGGTCATGGTGGGATTCACTCTCGGGGAGTAGGCGGTCAGGAGGCGCGGCGGCGGAAGACGGCCAGTCGCAGCACCAGGAAGCGCAGGGCGGTCACCAGGACCGAGGAGGCGGCGAGGACGAGTGTCTCGGCGGCCGCCGAGGCGTCGGGCACGGCGTCGCGGAACACCAGGACCGCGGCCGAGGTGGTGAGGTAGCCGACAACGAACAGGGCGCCGGCGCCCAGATGTGCCCGCCCCGCCCCGACACCGTCCGCGGAGTGGCGGAAGGTCAGGCGACGATTGGCCTCGGTGTTCAGCAGGGTGAGCACGAGGAGCGAGACGAAGTTGGCCACGACGGGCTGCCACCAGTCGCGCAGCAACCAGTACAGGAGGGCCTGTCCGGCGGTCGAGGCGATGCCGATGAGGACGAAGCAGCCCATCTGCCAGGCGAGTTGGGAGCGGGCCGCGTCCGGCGCCAGGACGGCGTCCGGGTGTTCGGCGGCGGGCTGTGGGCGGCGCGGAACCGGGACGCGGGCAGCGCCCGACGCCTTGAGCCGGGCCATGCGCCACAGGCCCTTGAGGTCGTCGGTGGCCGTGCCGACCACGTCCACCCGGGTGTCGCCGTCCTCCACCCAGTCGACGGGGACCTCGTGGATGCGCAGACCGTTGTGCTCGGCGAGCAGCAGCAGTTCGGTGTCGAAGAACCAGGCGTCGTCCTCGGTCTTGGCCAGCAGCGGGCGGAGCACGTCGGTGCGGGCCGCCTTGAACCCGCACTGGGCGTCACTGAAGCGGGCTCCGTGGGTGAGCCGGATCAACGCGTTGTAGCAGCGGGAGATCAGCTCGCGGCGCGGGCCGCGCACGGTGCGGGCACCAGGGGCGAGGCGGCTGCCGATGGCGAGGTCGGAGTGACCGCTAGCCAGCGGGGCGATCAGCGGGAGCAGTCCGTCCAGGCCGGTGGAGAGATCGACGTCCATGTAGACGGCGATGTCGGCGTCACTCATGGCCCAGACGGTGCGCAGCGCGAGGCCCCGGCCTTTGCGCTCCAGGTGGAGGACGCCGACACCAGGCAGCTCCTCGGACAGCTCGCGGGCCACGGCGAGGGTGCGGTCGACGCTGGCGTTGTCCGCGACGGTGATCCGCCAGGGGTACGGCAACTGGTCCCGCAGTCGGGCGTGGAGGGTGCGGACGCAGCCGGGCAGGGACCGTTCCTCGTTGTAGACGGGGATGACGATCTCGACGGTCGGCGTGTGCGTGGTGGTCGAGCCGGGGACACCGGCCCGCGCCGCCGGCTGGAATCGCCGAGCCGTGGGCAGACTGCTGCTGGTTTGCGTCATGGATTCCTCGCCAGGGCGAACGCGGGGAGAAGGCTGGGAACTGACGGGGAGTCCGCTGTCAGTCCGCCCGCCGGCAGGCGGCGGGGGACGTCGCCGATCCTTGCCGTGCGACCTGGGAAGCCGAGGTCAGCAACCCGGGAACCCGCCGAGAGGATGCTGTGGAACCATCACCACCTGCACATCTCTGCACACCGACGCGCTGCGTGACCGCTCAAGCCCGGAGGCAGCTCCCCGAAGCCGTGCCGAGCAGGCCGTCGACCCGGAACAGCAGGCGGCCACGGCGGGACCGGCGGGACCGGGAATCTGCCGGGAGGAACGGGATCTCGTCATCTGTTGCCACTGCCAAGAGGGCACAAAGGCGGTTAAGCACCTTCATGGGTGGGTCGCCGCCGGTTCGGCTATACGAAGGTCGCCCCATCAGAGGCGACCACCGACCGAGGCTCGCCCGTCGATTGAGGCTCTCGTAGAGGCGTCGGCGTCGGCGTCGTCATGGTGGCCGCACGCACCTCGGCACGCAGTACCAGCGCGCCTGCTCGGTGTCAGCCGTCAGCAGGCACGCGGTCCGTACGTCCGCATAGGGGGGCATGCGAGGGTCCGTCGGCGTCGAGGTGGCCGCCCATGAGGTGCCGGGCCGGTGACGCAGGCTCGGTCGCCGGAAGGGGTCCGTGCCACCATGCCAGAATGGATGTGGTGTTCGTCCTCCGACGTCGCCCGTCTGATCCGATGAGGTTGTTGTCTTGAGCAAGCCCGTGGCCCGCGAGCCGATGAGACGCAACTCGCGGTCGAATCGGGCGCGCATCCTGGCCACCGCCCGCCAGGAGCTCGGACGGAATCCGGACATCACCCTGGAGGAGCTCGCGCGGGCCTCCGGTGTCGTACGCCGGACGCTGTTCGGTCACTTTCCCGGGCGGGCCGCCTTGCTGGAGGCTCTCGCCGAGGAGGCGTCCGAGGCGTTGCGGGGTGCGGTGGCGGGCGGAGTGAAGCCGGAGGAACCGGCTGAGCGCGCACTCGCGCGTTTCCTGATCTCGATGTGGCCCGTGGGAGACCGCTACCGGATGCTGCTCGCGTTGGCTCGCCGGGACCTGCGCATGGACAGGGTGGCCGAGATCCTCGCACCCGCCCGCGCCTCGGTCGCGGCCATCCTGGAGGAGGGACAGGGACGGTGTCTTTCACACGAATGTGCCGCCGGCCGTACTCAGCGCAGGCTTGGAAGCTCTGAACATCGCCCTGCTGGAGAGTGTCAATACCGGGGCGTGGGAGGACGACGGGACCCGGATCGCCGTCGCCACGCTGATCGCGGCCGGGGTGCCTGAGAAGCGGGCGAGTGTCGTGGTGAACGACGTCGCGACGACGGTAGGCGCGGATCCGGCCGCCGACGCCTGAGCAGACTCTCAGGCGTCGCCCGCGCGGTGAGGGCGGAAGGCGACCGAGCGACCCGTGAAACGGGCGCTCAGGCCCGTTGCCGTGGTGGTGATCGTGCGCAGGTGCAGGCCCACGGGGATGTTCCGCGGCTGGATCGGCTTTTCGAAAGCCTTGTTGAGCAGGTCTTCCCCGGCGGCCGACGGCTGGCTGCCCGTGACATGGAAGTCCTTGAAGGCGATGCGGTTGCCGGAGGCCGCCGAGACGTTCGTGGTCACAGTGATTTCGTTGCCTGGAGGCAGCAGGACGGCCGCACTCACCTGGCCGGGACGGGCGCCTTGGGAGATCTCCAGGCCGAGGGCGTTCGACACATCCTTGTAGGACAGGTCAGCGATGGCCTCCGCCGAGCGAGCGTGTGCCTCACTGTCGTCATCGGACTTCCTCAAGTCGTCGAGGCGGAGGGTGAGTTCGGTCACCGGTAACGGGCGCTCGGTTCCCTTGGCCGGTATGTCGTGCGCGGTGATGTCCACACGGCGCAGCGTGCCGGCGATCAACTGGTTCAGGACGGGAAGTCCGCGCGCGTGAACCTCGGGTGGCGCAGGAGTCTCCATGCCTTCCTGCAACGCCTTGGCCGTATGGGCCTCCGCCCAGGTTGTCGCCAAGAGGTCGGCCGAGACGGTGAGGAAGGCCAGCGCGAGAAGGGCCGCGACGGCGATGACGTCCGTCCGCAAAAGCGAGCGGCCTACGGGGCGTTGATGCATGGGGACTCGCTGCGCCCCAAGGTCCTGAGGTGCGAGTCGGATCAGGGTGCGGTAGCGGTCGCCGACCGGCCACAGAGTGAGGACGAAGCGCGCCAGGGCGGTTGCCGGGTCCGGGCGCGGCTGCGGGGTGCGGGGTGCGGGTGATGGCGATCTCGAGCCGCACCGCCTCCGCGGCGTCAGCGGTGAGTCCCTCGATCAGCGCGGCCCGGCCGGCGAAGTGGCCGTAGACGGTACGCCGTGCCACCCCGGCGGCCTCGGCGATGGCGCCGAGGCTGCTGTCGGGGTCCTGACCCAGCACGAGGCGGGCCCCTTCGAGGATGCGGGTCCGCGTGGCGCGCGGTCTGTGGAGACGTGCTCCGTGCGGGGCTGGGGGGTTGGTCATGTCGGCACCTCGGTGCGGGGCCTCTGGGCGGGGTGGCGGTCATCGAGATATTTGCACATCGACGAGCAACAAACTAGTCTGCACATCGGTGGGCAATTAACTCGTCCCCTAGGAGCTACCGATGCCTCTCCTCGCACAGACCCCCGTCGAGAAAATGACCGGGCCGTACTCACGGCGCTGGTGGGCCCTGCTGGTGCTGTGCCTGAGCCTGTTGATCGTGGTCATGGCGAACACGTCGCTGATGGTGGCCGCCCCCGACATGACCCGGGATCTGAACCTGAGCAGCAGTGATCTGCAGTGGGTCATCGACGGCTACACCGTCCCGTACGCCGCATGATGCTCGTCCTGGGCGCGATCGGCGACAAGTACAGCCGGCGGGGCGCCCTGATCGCCGGTCTGGTGATCTTCGGCGCTGGTGCGGTGATGGGCAGCCTGGTCGACGAGACCGGACTGGTGATCGCGACCCGGGTCGTCATGGGCGTCGGCGCCGCCGTGGTGATGCCCGCCACGCTGTCCCTGCTGGTCGCCACCTTCCCGCGGGCCGAGCGGGCCCGCGCCATCACCGCTTGGTCGGCCACCTCGGGCCTCGCGATCGCCGTCGGCCCCCTGGTCGCCGGCTGGCTGCTGGAGGACCACGCCTGGGGCTCGACCTTCCTGATCAACGTCCCGATCGTCGTCGCCGCCATCGTCGGTGCGCTCTTCCTCGTACCTCCGTCCAGGGCCAAGGACATGGGCCGGATCGACTACGTGGGCGGCCTCCTCTCCATCACCTCCGTCGGTTGCCTCGTCTACGCGGCCATCGAAGGCCCGCACTTCGGCTGGGGCACCGGGCCCGTCACGGCGGCCGTGGTCGCCGGTGCAGGCCTGGTGGCCTTCGTGTGGTGGGAGCTGCGGCACCCGCGCCCCATGCTGGACGTGCGCAAGTTCCGGCTGCGGCCCTTCAGCGGGTCGATGCTCGCGGTGCTGTTCTTCTTCTTCGGTACGTTCGGCGCGATCTACTACGCCACCCAGTTCCTGCAGTTCGTCCTGGGCTACGGCGCGCTGGAGACCGGCGTACGGCTGCTGCCGCTGGCCGGCGCGGTCTTCGTCGGTGCCGCCCTCACCAGCCGGCTGACCCTTCTGGCCGGCATGAAGGCGTCGGTCATCGCCGGCATGGTGGTCGGTACCGCAGCGGTCTCCCTGCTCACGCAGGTCGACAAGAGCTCGACGTACACCGACTTCCTGGCGCCGATGATGATGCTCGGTTTCGCGATCGGGCTGAGCGCGGCCCCGGCCACGGACGCCATCATGGACTCCTTCCCCGAGGCCGAGTTGGGCGTCGGCGGCGGCGCCAACGACACCGCGCTGGAACTCGGCGCCGCCCTCGGCATCGCGGTCCTCGGCTCATTCCTCGCCACGAGCTACCGGGACAAGCTGACCGACCTGGTCGGCGGGCAGCTGCCGGCCCCGGCCCTCGACACCGCAAAGGACTCGGTGGGCGGCGGCCTGGCTGTCGCCGAGCAGATGGCGAAGGACCCGGCCGCCGGACCGCAACAGACCCAGGCCCTCGTCGACGCCGTCCATCAGGCATTCGCCCACAGTGTCGCCCAGACCAGCATCGTCGGCGGGATCATCATGGCCGCCGGGACCCTGATCGTCCTGGCAGTCCTGCCCGGCCGCTCCGGCTCGGGGAAGCGCCGGTCGGAGGGTTCGGCGACAGAAGGAGCGCACGGCACGGAAGAGAGCTACACCGGCGCCCGCTGAATCCCGGCCCGTCACATCCTGCCCGATCCGGCCGAACAGGCAGCCCCGGTCAGGCCAGATCGGGCAGGGGGTGACGGGCGATATCGCGGGCGTCGTCCGGGGGAACCCCCAGCATGCGCAGCACCATCTCCGCCAGGTTGGCGGCCGCCTCGTCAGCATCGAGCTCGGGGCGGGCGAACCTCAGCTCCACCAGGGACAGCAGGGACCCGCCCAGCGCGGACCGGGCGACGGTCGGGTCCACGTCGACGAACCGGCCCGCGGCGACACCGCGTTCGAGGTCACGCAGGGCCCGGGGCGCCAGCCCCCCGTCGGAGTGGATATGAGCGAGTCCGCGGTGGCGCAGTACCTGCATGAGCTCCGGGTGGGAGTCGACCATGCGCAGGCTGAGCCTCAGGCCCGCCGCGACGAGCTCGGCCGGGTCGTCGGTCCCCTGCAGACGCTCGTCGACGGCCCGGCCGAACTCTTCGAGCGCGTCCATCACCGCCGCGTCGAACAGTTCCGCCTTCGACTCGAAGTGGTTGTAGAAGGTGCCGAAACCCACGTCCGCGCGCTCCGCGATCGCCTGGATGCTCGCGCTCGTGTCTCCGGTGTCGGCCAGGATCTGCCGGGCCGCACGGACGAGCGCCTGGCGGGTCTCGGCGCGGCGTCGTTCGAAGCGGTTGCTGGGCGGGGCTGAGGTCGACATGCGGTGAGTCTAACAACGGTGACGATAACGATCGCATTTCTGATGCACTCATCATTTTATCCGACCAAGCCCTTGACGATGAGGTCCTCAATGATGAGGCTTCCATCATTACGGCTACGTTGCTTGGAGGGTGCCATGTCTGAAACCCGTGTCATCGGGGCCGCCGTCAAGACGGTCCATCAGGATCTCCACAGCGAGCAGGGGGCCCTGCGCGGCGAGCACCCCGGGCGTTCCCGCAATCCGCTGATCAAGGTGGCCGACCTGGCCTGGCTGGAGTTCGAGAAGCCCGATCTGGATCGCGCGGAGGTCTTCGCGCGTGACTTCGGTTTCGGGATCGTTGCCCGCAGTGAGCGCGCTCTGTGGCTGCGGGGCACCTTCGCCGGCTCGCCCTGCATGGTGATCCGGCGCGGCCGTACGTCCCGTTTCATCGGCCCGGCGTTCCGCGCGGCCGAGCGTGCCGACCTTGACCGGCTCGCCCGCGCCACCGGCTCCGCCGTGCGAGACGCGGACGCGCCCGGCGGCGGCAAGGTGGTCGACCTGCTCGACCCCTCCGGCCTCCCGGTGCGGGTCGTACACCGTGGCGAGGAACTGCCCGCGCTGCCCGAACAGTTGCCGCTCCTTCTCAACTTCGGGACGGACCACCGCCGTACGAACGTCACGCAGCGCCCGCCGCGTGAGCCGTCACGTATCCAGCGCCTGGGGCATGTGGTCCTGGAGACTCGTGTGTTCGCGCGGGCCCTGGACTGGTACCTCGACACGCTCGGCATGATCGTCAGCGATTTCCACTTCCTGGACGGTCAGCGCGTGCGCGGACCGGTCATGGCGTTCATCCGCTGCGACCAGGGAAGCGTCGCGGTGGACCACCACACGCTGGCGATGCACCTGGGGCCGGGGACGGGTTATGTCCACTCCGCCTACCAGGTCACCGATCTCGACTCGATCGCCGCGGGCGGGGAGTACCTGGCCGAGCGCGGCTATCAGCGCAGCTGGGGCATCGGCCGGCACATCCTGGGCAGCCAGCTCTTCGACTACTGGCGTGACCCGGACCGCTTCATGCTGGAGCACTTCGCCGACGGCGACCTCTTCTCCAGCGACCTCGAACCCGGCTGGTCAGCCATGTCGGCGAGCGGCCTCGCGCAATGGGGGCCGCCGGCGACCCGGGACTTCCTCGGCGCGAATCCGTCTCCCGCCAAGGTCCGTGAGGTGCTGCATGCCCTGCGCGGCGACAACGAACTCGACCCGGCGCGCCTGTTCGGTCTGCTGAAGGCCGCGAACTCCTGACGCCCCCCAATCCCCTGATGAAGGCACTGACATGAGCATCAACGTCCTGCGCGCAGCCGACGGCTGGTGGGTGGTGCGCGACGCGTGCGCCGTCCGTATCGACACCAAGGCCGTCACCACCGCCGAGCTTCTGGCCGCTCGCGACGCCGTCCGGGAAGCCGCCACGAGCGGCGAGGCGGGCACGCCTGTGGCCGACCTGGTGGCACTCTCCCCCGTCACCACTCCCTGTCGCGTAGTGGCCCAGATGGTCAACTACCGCAGCCACGCCCGAGATTCGGGTTTCACCGGCGAGATCCCGCCCACCTTCTTCCGCAAGGCGTCCGGCTCGGTCAGCGGCCCGCACGACGCGGTCGTCCGGCCCTCCCACGTGAAGTTCCTCGACTACGAGGTCGAACTCGGCCTGGTCATGGGCGCGACCCTGCCCGTGGGCACCGCCGTCACCGAGCAGGACCTGCCCTCGTACGTCGCCGGGCTCGTCGTCACCAACGACGTCAGCGCCCGCGACGTCCAGCTGACCAAGACCCAGTTCTACGAGAGCAAGTCGTATCCCACCTTCACTCCGACCGGCCCGTACCTCTCCCTGCTGGAGCCGGAGGACTTCGCCCACCTCCTCGACCTGCGGCTGAAGCTGTCCGTCAACGGCGACCTGCGTCAGGACCGCACCCTCGCCGACATGATCGTCCGCCCGGCGCAGGCGCTGACCCTGCTGGCCCGCTTCCAGACCCTCGACCCCGGCGACCTGCTGCTGACCGGCACCCCCGGCGGCACCGCCCTGAAGGCCCCGCCCAAGGCCATCGAGAAGATCGGCGCGCTGCTGCCGCCCGCCGCGAAGTGGAAGGCGTTCTTCAAGAGCCAGGCCCGCAACCCGCACTACCTGCACGCCGGCGACCTCGTGACCGCCACCATCGCCACGCCGGACGGGCGCATCGATCTCGGCGAGCAGCGCACCCCCGTGACCGACGCGACATGACCGACGCGAACCGAGACCCGAAGTGAGCCGCACATGACCGTCGACCAAGCCGCCGGACCACGGGAGGCCGTGCCCGGGCCGGAACACATACCCGTAGTGATTGTCGGAGCCGGGCCCGTGGGCGTGACCGCCGCCCTCCTGCTCGCCCGGCGTGGTGTGAGGACCGTCGTCCTCGAACGTCACCACGACCTCTACCCCCTTCCGCGTGCCGTCGCCACCGACGACGAGGTCCGCCGCATCCTCCAGGCGGCAGGAGTCGAAGAGGAGTTCGCCGCGATCGCCCGCCCGGCACGGGGGCTGCGGCTGCTGGACGCCCGGCACCGTGTGATGGCCGACTTCCCGCGGGCCGCTCAGGGAGCGCACGGCTTCCCGCAGACCAGCATGTTCGACCAACCCGAACTGGAACGGGTGCTGCGCGACGCCCTGGCCCGCGCCCCGGAGTCCGAGCTGCGCGGGGGCGTTGAGGTCGTCGGCGTCGAGCAGGACGGCGACGGTCCGGTCCGGGTGGCCTACCACGACAACGAGGGCGAACACCTCGTGCGGGCGGACGCCGTCCTCGGCTGCGACGGCGCGGGCAGCCTGACCCGCGACGCCGTCGGCGCCGCCTGGGAGGACCTGCACTTCGAGGAACGCTGGACGGTCATCGACGTGCGCACCAGCCTCCCGGTCCGCTGCTGGGAAGGCGTCGAACAGATCTGTGATCCGCAGCGGCCCGCCACGTTCATGCGCATCGGCGAGGACCGCTACCGCTGGGAGTTCCGCCTCCAGGACGACTCGGAACCGGATCACGAGCGACTGAGGGAGCTGATCGCTCCGTGGGTGGATCTCGCGCACGGCGCCGACTTCGAGCTGGTGCGGCAGGCGCAGTACACCTTCCGAGCCCGCATCGCCGACCGCTGGCGTCGGGGACGCGTCTTCCTCCTCGGCGATGCCGCGCACCTCACCCCGCCGTTCATCGGTCAGGGGCTGTGCTCGGGCCTGCGCGATGCCTACAACGTGACCTGGAAGCTCGCGCGTGTCCTCCGACAGGGTGCGGACGAGCGCATGTTGGAGACGTACGAAAGCGAACGCAAGCCCCATGCCCGCCATGTGATCCGGCTCGCGGTCGCAACGGGCTGGGCCATGACCGGTGGCCAGGACGGGCTCGCGGCCATCCGCCGCGGTGCCCTGAGCGCGGCCGTTCGTCTCCCCGGCCTGACCACGGCGGTTGCCAATGGCCTCAGCCCGGCACTGACCGCCGGGCCGCTCGTACGACGCCGACCCCGCCTCGGCGGACGCGGTCTCGTAGGCGGCTTGTGCCCGCAGCCCTGGGTGAACGTCGATGGGCGGCGCGCCCGCCTCGACGACCTGCTCGGCGACTCCTTCGCCGTACTGAGCGCCGTACCGCTCACCCCCTCTCTGAAGGCGGTCGCCGACGGACTTGGTGCCCGGGTTCTCTCCGCGGCCGACCTCGGCGACGACGGCCGTCTCACCGACTGGCTGCGCGAGGGGCGGGCGGACGCCGTGCTGCTGCGGCCGGATCGCGTCGTGTTGGACGTCGTCCCGTCCGGCGGTCGCGACTTCACGGGTACGGCCGGGTGGGCGTCCCTGCTGCACACCACACGAAGCCCCATTCCTTCCCAACGGATCGTTGAGAAGGCCCTGTTGAGGAGCACCACGCGATGAATACCCCGTACCCGCCCCCCTTCTTCACGCCTGCCCCGGAGACGGCAGCCGCCAGCCGCATGACGGACTTCGCCCGCTGGGCGGCCCGGCACCGCGGCGTGGAGGCCGACGCCGACTACGCCGCCCTGCACCGCTGGTCGGTCACCGACCTGGAGAGCTTCTGGGGTGCCGTGTGGGAGTACTTCGACATCGACTCGGAGACACCGTACGAACAGGTGCTGGCCGAGGACAGGATGCCCGGCGCCCGCTGGTTCCCCGGCGCCACCCTCAACTACGCCCACCACGCTCTGCGCAACCTCGCGGACGACGACGTGGCGATCGTCGCTCTCGATGAGAGCGGTTCCGGGTACGAGGTGACCGGGAAGCGACTGCGCTCCCAGGTCGCTTCCGTCGCCGCCACCTTGCGCGACCTGGGCGTAGGGGCGGGCGACCGGGTCGTCGGATACCTCCCCAACACCCCGCACGCGATCGTCGCCTCCCTCGCCGCCGCGAGTCTCGGCGCGGTCTGGTCGGTGTGCGGCCAGGACTACGCCCCCAAGGCGGCCGCCGACCGTTTCGCCCAGCTGGAACCAACCGTCCTGATCGCCGCCGACGGCTACCTCTTCAACGGCACCAAGCACGACCGCCGCGACGCCGCACTCGACCTCGCCCAGGCCCTTCCGACGTTGAAGGCCACCCTGCTCGTGGGCCATGTGGGCCTGCCGTGGCCCTCGCGGAACCATCCGTCGCTGGTCGTCCCATGGGAGGACGCCTCCACCCGCTCGGAAGAACTCACCTGTACCGCCGTACCGTTCGACCACCCTCTGTGGGTCGTCTTCTCGTCCGGCACCACCGGCCTGCCCAAGGGCATCGTGCACGGCCACGGCGGAGTCCTGCTGGAGCACCTGAAGACCCTGGGCCTGCACTCCGACCTGGGCCCCGGCGACCGTCTCCTCTGGTACACCACCACCCACTGGATGATGTGGAACCTGCTCGCCTCGACACTGCTGACCGGCGCCGCCACGTGCACGTACGACGGCAGCCCGGCCCCGCTCACCCACCCCGACGTCCTGTGGGAACTGGCCGCCCGCCATCGCGTCACACTTTTCGGCACCAGCCCTCAATACCTCCTGGGCATGGCCAAGTTCGGCATCGACCCGTCCGTCCACGACCTGTCGTCGATCCGCGCCATCGGCTGCACCGGCTCCACCCTGCCCGCCTCCGCCTACCCCTGGGTCCGCGACCACGTGGGCGACCGCGTCCTGCTGGCCTCCAGCACCGGCGGCACGGACGTCGTCTCCGGCTTCGCCGGCAGCACCCCCACCACCCCCGTTTGGGCGGGCGAGTTGTCCGCCCCTCACCTTGGGGTCGCCCTGGCCGCCTACGACGCCGAGGGATACCCGGTGGTGGACCGGGTCGGCGAGCTGGTCGTCACCCGTCCCATGCCTTCGATGCCGCTGTACTTCTGGAACGACCCCGACGGCAGCCGTTACCACGACGCCTATTTCGCGGCCTACCCCGGCGTTTGGCGGCACGGTGACTGGGTCACTCACACCTCCCACGGCTCGGTGATCGTCCACGGCCGCTCCGACTCCACCCTCAACCGCAACGGCGTACGCCTCGGCAGCGCCGACATCCATGACGTCGTCGAGCGCCTGCCGGAGATCACCGAGGCGCTGGTCATCGGCGCGGAGGAACCCGACGGCGGCTACTGGATGCCTCTCTTCGTGGTCCCGGCGGCCGGGGTCACGTTGGACGACGTCCTGCGCGAGAAGATCAAGGAGGCGATCCGCACCGGCGCCTCACCGCGCCATGTCCCCGACGAGATCCTCGAAGTACCGGCCATCCCCCACACTCGGACCGGCAAGAAACTCGAAGTCCCGGTGAAGCGACTCCTCCAGGGCACGCCCGCCGAGCAGGTCCTCGATCCGGCCGCAGTGGACGCCCCGGGACTCGTCGACTACTACGCCCGTCTGGGAGCCGACCGCCGCAGTCGAATGAGCGCCGAGGCGTGAGAACGGCACAGATCAACACCGCCGTCTGCCGGCCCTGGTCTTCCTGCCGCCGGGAGGGGCGAAGATCGCCGCTCTACCGGTCATGCGGGAGGCGGCAGCCCACCTCGGTAGATCACCGGGCCCCTCCGCTCCCCGCGGGGCCCCGCCAGAACCCACGCTGCATGACTTCGCAGGCTCAGCCCCTTCCGGGCAGTCCCGCCTGGTGGGCGAGCCGGGCACCCGAACTTACACGTCCGCACGGCCGTCCACAGACGGACGTCGGCCGGATCGTCGACACGGCCCTCAAGCTCATCGATGACATGGGGATCCGGGCACTGACCCTGCGCGCTCTCGCCGAGACCCTCGGATCGGGCACGGCGACGCCCTACCGTCGTTTCAACAGCAAGGACGAGCTACTCGCCCTCGTGGCAGAGAGAATTCTGGGCGAAGTGCGCGCCGCGCCCGAGCAACTGGAAGGCCTCCCCTGGCGGGAAGCCGTGGCTGCCGCCGCAGACGCCTTTCACGACACCCTTCGTCGGCACCCCAACGCGCTCCCTTTGCTCGCCGCCCAGGTCCCCGTCGGCCCCAACGGCCTCCGCGCCAGAGAATGGCTCGGAGGGCTGCTCCTGCGGCACGGATTCTCGGTCCCCCTGGCCGCCCGCGCCTTCACCGCCATCGGCCACTACGTGATCGGCTTCGCCATCCGACAGCACGATCTCGGAACACCAAGCCCCGAGGACCAAGCGGCGTTGCGGGAGTACTACCGCTCACTCGACCCGGCCACCTACCCGGCGACGACGGCGAGCGCCGACGAGCTGACCTCCGTACCACTGCACGAGGAACTCTGGTTCGGCCTGGGCCTACTCCTCGACGGCCTGGAGCTGGCCGCTCGTGAAGAGCCTCAAGGCTCGATGGGGCCCGGCAGACACCCGCCCGTACGTGTCCCGCGAGGCATGGAGAAAAACGAACCGGCCGCGTGACAGGCCAGGTCTCACAACTTGCCCCCACCCCCATAAACGGCTACGGTGTAGCCGAAATGAGTGGCTACACCGTAGCCGATATGCGAGAAGTGAGAGGCGAGAGGGAGCACAACCCCGACGCCGTCCGGGAACTACTCCATCCAGTCGAGTGTCACCCGCCGCCGAGCGCGGACACATGATCCAGCTCGAAGGCCCCCACAGCGCAGCACGGCCGCTCGCCGCCCTGTTCGAGACAAACAATTGAGGTCGATCACCATGACAGAACCCCACGACATCGACGTCCTCGTCGCCGGGGGCGGCCCGACCGGCTCCACCCTCGCGGCCGACCTGCTGCGGCGCGGTCTTCGCGTCCGTGTCGTCGACAAGGCGCCGCACGCCTTCGAGGGCTCCCGCGCCAAGGGGATCCAGCCCCGCACCCAGGAAGTGTTCGAGGATCTCGGCGTGCTGCACGAGGCGCACGCGGAGGGCGGACCCTATCCGCTCGCGGGTCTCCACCTCGGGCCCGTCACGGCGCCGTGGAAGATGCAGCAGCGGAACAAGCCGACCCCGGACGTCCCCTACCCGAACATTCTTCTGCTGCCGCAGCACCGTACCGACGCCATCCTGCACCGCAGGCTCGAACGCCAGGGACTGACCATCGACTACGGCGTCGCCCTGGAAGGCTTCGAGCAGGACTCCGAGGGTGTCACGGCGAAGCTCTCCACCGGCGAGCTGGTGCGCGGCAAGTACCTCGTCGGCGCCGACGGCGGCGCGAGCGCCGTCCGGGCGGCCACCGGTCTCGGCTTCGTCGGGGACACCGACGACTCCGACAAGACCCTCATCATCGACTGCACGATCGACGGACTGTCCCGCGACCGGTGGCACATGTGGCCCCGGGCCTCCGCAGGAGCGTGCCCGCTGCCGCACTCCGACCAGTTCCAGGTGATGATCCGGCTGACGCCGGGCGACACCCCGAACCTGGACCATGCCGCCCTGGCCGACCGGTTCCACGCGCTCACCGGCCTCAAGCTCCGTGACATCAGCTGGACTTCGGCGTTCCGGCCCAACGTCCGACTCGTCGAGCACTATCGCGTGGGCCGGGTCTTCCTGGCGGGCGACGCCGCCCACGTGCACACCCCGGCCGGCGCGCAGGGCCTCAACACCGGTGTGCAGGACGGGTACAACCTGGGCTGGAAGCTCGGCCAGGCGATCGCCGGCGCGCCGGACAGGCTGCTCGACAGCTACGAGGCCGAACGGCTCCCGATCGCCGCAGGCGTCCTCGGCAAGTCCAGCGAGCTCTACCAGAGCCTCAGCAAGCACCGTGTCTCCGGCCTGAAGCGCGGCGACGAGGAGCGACAGCTCTCGCTCTCCTACCACGGTGGTCCTCTCGCCCCCGCCGACGCTCCGGCCACCAAGACCCTGCGCGTGGGCGACCGGGCACCGGACGCGCCGTGCACCGCGCCCGGCACCAGCCGCCTGTTCGAGGTCTTCCGGGGATCGCATTTCACCGTGCTGGCGTTCGGCCCCAACGCCACCGAGGCGCTGCCTCACCTGACGTGGCCTTCCGAGGGTGCCGAACTGCGCCGCTACGCCGTCCGCGGCGGACGCGGAATCGACAGTGGCCACATCACCGACGCCACCGGCCAACTGGCCGGCATCTACGGCGTCGACGGCGACGCGTTGATTCTGATCCGGCCCGACGGATACATCGGCGGCATCATCACGAGCGACTGGGCGGCCTCCTTCGCCGCCGCAGTCGAGGCGTTCACCCCGAGGTGACAGCCGTCCCGGCGCGGTGAGCGTTACTCGACGCGCAGCTCGCCTGAACCCACTCGACGAGACCAGGAATAGTCGCCGGTCCAACGGCACCGATCCCCTCCGCGGCGCTGCGCTCGACGCGACTGCAGATCGGCGTTCCGGTATCGGATCAGTCCCCGGCCGCGACTTCGTCAAGGAGCTCCCCAGGCTCGTATCCGCCGTCGCGCATGGCGATTTCGACGTCCGGGCACGCGCTGTACCCCTCGCGGAGGTCGAGCGCGTCTGGACCGCGACCGCCGGCATGTCCGACCGGATCGTCTTGGTGCCCTGACCCGCACCGGACTTTGCCGCCGGTGCCCGTTGCGTCGGCATGTCATTACGGATACGTTGTAATCGAAATTGCGACTGCCGGTAATTCTGGACCAGCCGCCCTCCAGCGCTGCACCTTTCCCCACGACGGCTGTTACAGGCGCATCCCACGCTGCCGCAGCTCGCCGGACAGCTGCTGGGCGTACCGCCATGTGTCAGACCGAACAGGAGGAGCTTCAGGAATGTCAGCACAGCAGGAGGTCGCCGAGGACCGCCCGGCACCGGTCGTGACCCTCGACTTCGTCGGCAGCCGCGCGGAGACGGAGGAAGCCACGTCGAGGCTCTCGGTCGAATCGCAGGCCGCGCTGCGCCAGTTCTCGCTGGAGCGCATGACCGGCTACGGCGTCGACTACGCGGACGCCGTCGAGGTGCGTGCCCGCGTGGTCGAGGGGCAGGACTGGCGCTCGGCCGCCACGCAGCTCGCGGAGGTGTGCCTGCGTCGCGTCGGAGGCACCACGGAGGTCGCCGGGAGGCCCACCCGGATCGGGTACCTGCGGCGGGCGTCCGCCCTGCTCCGCATGAGTCAGGTGATGATGCTGTCCGACACCGCGGAGCGCCGGCAGATCTTCGCGCGGGCCGCGGAGGTCTACACACAGGCCGCCGAACTGAGCGCCGACCGCGAGCGCGTCACCGTCAAAACCGACCGCGGTCCCTTGACGGGGTGGCTGATCCCCACGTGCGACACCGCGGTCGCCTCGGCCATCGTCATCGGGGGCGTCGAGGGCTGGGCCATGGATTTCGACAGCCTCGGCGAGGCGCTCGCGGCGCGCGGCGTCGACACGCTGATGCTCGACGGGCCGGGGCAGGGCGAAACACGGCTCACGCACGAGCACTACCTCACGGATCACTGGCGTGACGCCTACCGGCGAGCCGTCGACTTCCTCGCTGAGCGCTCGCCGGGCCACCCGATCGGCTTCATCGGCAACAGCATGGGCGGCAGCGTCGCCATGGCCGTCGCGGCACAGGACACCCGGATCCGGGCATGTGTCGACAACGGCGGCATCCACGCCCCGTGGCTCGTACCGCCGACCATGGGGACCTTCTTCTCGAAGATGGTGGCCGCCTGCGGAACCGAGGACGCGGACCGGGCCATGGACGTGTGGAAGACCGTCACCCCGCTCGCCGACGGACCCAACGCCGGCTATCCGCTGCTGGTCGTGCAGGGCGGCAAGGACCCCATGGTCTCGAACGACCTCGCGGAGATCCTCCTGAAGGGTGCCCCCACGGACGACACGCAGATGGTGGTCTTCTCCGACGGCAACCACTGCGTCTACAACCACCAGCACGACCGCGACGCACTCGTCGCCGACTGGACGAGGGCGCGCCTGTGCGGCCGGCCGAGCCCCGCGATCGCGAACTGAGAGGAAGCCCCGTGCAGATCATCGACGCACAGATCCACCTCTGGGCCGGCGAGAGCGCGCCGCCGCACCACTGGCGCGCGCCGTACACCGTCGACACCGCCCTGCGTGACATGGACGAGGCAGGCGTGGACCGCGCCGTCAACTGTCCGGCGATCTGGGACGCCGACGCGAACGACTACGCGGTCGAGGCGGCGAAGCACCATCCTGAGCGGTTCGCGACCCTCGGCTGGTTCCCCCTCGACGAGACCGCGGACGAGTCCCTCGTCGATGCCTGGCTCGACAAACCCGGCATGCTGGGCCTGCGCTTCATGCTGGCGGCGCCCGAGATGGGCGACAAGCTCGCGTCGGGCGGGCTCGACCGGCTGTGGGCGGCCGCCGACCGGCGCGGCATCGCCATGGCGCTCATGGTGATGCCCCCCTACCTGCCCGCCGTCGGCGACATCGCCGCACGGTACCCGCAGATGCGCCTCATGATCGACCACCTCGCGACCAACCCGTTCGAGAAGCTGCCCGACGCGGCCGCGCACCTCGACGCCCTGCTCGCCCTCGCACGCCACCCCAATATCGCGGTCAAGGCGACGGGCATACCGAGCATGGCGACGGACCCGTACCCGTTCGCCAGCACCCACGGCGTACTGCGGCAGGTCTTCGACGCGTACGGCTCCGAGCGGATGTTCTGGGGCACCGACATCACGCGCCTCCCTTGCTCATGGCGCGAGGCGGTGACGATGTTCACCGAGGAGCTGCCCTGGCTGAAGGGCCGCGACCTGGAGCTGGTCATGGGCCGCGCCCTGGCCGACTGGATCGGCTGGCACTGACGAGCCGCGCGCCGCCAGGGCTCGGGGGCGTGCATCTGGACCTCGCCCGAGCAGAAGCCGTTCAGGACCGAGTGTGGGCGACATCGACCCCTGCCATGCCTCGGCCGTCACATATGCCCGCCACCTGCGCGACGCCGCCGTCGCGTGCGAGCTGCACGTCGAACCGGGCATGTACCCCGCCGCCGACGAACCGCTCGACGGCAAAGATGACGATTTCCGCAACACCGAGTCCGGCGCCCGAGAGCCGCTATCCGGCTGCCCCTGTGCCTTCCTCAGGATCCTGTGACGGGTCGAGCCCGGCCTTCTCCAGCCCGACGAGGAGCAGGTCCAGGCCGAACCGGAACTCCTCGTGCAGCGGTACGGAGGTCAACTCGTCGGCCGCCGCCATCGTGGCCGGATAGGCGGTCGGGTCAAGCGAGTTGTAGTACTCCCGCAGCTGCAGCTGGTCCTCGGGGCATGCTGTCCCGGGGCCGTGCTGCTGGATGGCGAAACCGATCACGTAGTGGCCGATGGCCGTGAAGGCCCGCGCGGCCAGGCCGACCGGGAACCCATGGCTGAGGAACAGGGTGATGAGCCGTTCCCTGCTTCGGAGACCGTTGGGACCGACGGGAACCTGGGCCGCCAGCAAAGGCAGCGCATGGGGGTGCCGGCACAGGGTGCCGTAGAAGGCCTTCGCCACGACGGTCACTGCTTCCCGCCAGGACAGACCGTCCAACTCCTCTGACGGGACGTGGACTTCGCCCAGGATTCTGTCGGCGACGAGAGCGAGGAGTTCGTCCTTGCCGTTGAAGTGCCGGTAGAGCGTCGCCGTGCCCGAGTCCAGGGCGTCGGCGAGCATCCGTAGGGTCAGCGCCTGGATCCCGACTTCATCGATGAGCTTCAGGGCCGTGTCGACGATCCGCCCGACGTCCATCGGGGGGCGCCCACGCCGGTACACAGGGGCGGGCGTCCGACTCGCCCACCAAGCGGGACTTCCCGGAACCGGCTGGGCCTCCGAAGCCATGACGCGGTCACCCTCTCAGCCAGGTCTACTGTCCACGCGTATCCAAAGCAGGATTTTCGGCTTTATCGTATCCGTTTTCGACAGCTGCACGACGGATGTCTTCCCGCAGGGGCATCAGGCACCGACGCCGCACGTCCTCGCCGTCTCGCCCACTGCCTCACGTTTGACGCCATGAGATCAAGACTTCATTATGGCTACCACGTAACCATATTGTCAACGCCGACGGCGGGGCGCCTCAGACCAAGATCCGGACCATTCCCGGCCAGCGCACCCCTGCTTGTCTCGATCGCGGGCGTTTTCGCTGGTCATCCGCGCGTGGACCTCGGAGCACCAGGAGACGAAGAATCTGCTGGGACAAGCGCGCACCGCGCCCAGACGCAGCGTCTTGCCCATGCCCACGGCGGCTGATCGGCAAGGCCAGGCTCGGTCTCTCAGTCCGGTCACCTACTACGCAACGACTCTGAGTCAATCAGCCCCAGATGCCCGAGTTCAACGGAGCGTAGTCAGCACCAAGTCAGCACGGGTCAGGTGAAGACGGGTGATGACGTGGGCTTTTAGTCAGCACCGAACCAGCACGGGAGTCAATACCGCACCGTCAAATCACCCTGAACTACGCGTCCCGGACGGCACTCGTTTCGACCACCATCAAGCCCCTGAACCGCCTTTCCATGAGCCGGCCTGGTGGCCACACGCACAGCCGACCCTCGAACTATGGTGTCCCACCACATGTGCCCCCGACCTGCGGATTCCTACGGTATGGCGACACGAACCCGTCCCCGCCAACCGCTTGGAAGTGGTGCCGATGTCCTCCCCCGCGACCGCTCCCCCACCCCCCGCCAGCCTCAAGCGCATCGTCGCCGCGTCCCTCATCGGCACCACCATCGAGTGGTACGACTTCTTTCTCTACGGCTCCGCCGCCGCCCTCGTCTTCAACAAGCTGTTCTTTCCCGGCTCCGATCCGCTGGTCGGCACGCTCCTGTCGTTCCTGACGTACGCGGTCGGGTTCGCCGCACGTCCACTGGGCGCCCTCGTCTTCGGGCACTACGGCGACCGGCTCGGGCGCAAGAAGCTGCTGGTGCTGAGTCTGCTGCTGATGGGCGGGGCGACGTTCGCGATCGGGCTGCTGCCGACGCATGCGACGGTCGGGAGCGCCGCTCCGGTGCTGCTGACCCTGCTGCGGCTGGTCCAGGGCTTCGCGCTCGGCGGTGAGTGGGGCGGAGCCGTTCTGCTGGTGTCCGAGCACGGGGACGCGAGGCGGCGCGGTTTCTGGGCCTCGTGGCCGCAGATGGGCGCGCCCGCCGGGCAGTTGCTCGCGACCGGCGTGCTGTCCCTGCTGACCGCCGTGCTCTCCGACTCCGCCTTCGCCTCCTGGGGCTGGCGGATCCCCTTCCTGCTCTCCGGGGTGCTGGTGGTCGTCGGTTTGTGGATACGTCTGTCTGTCGACGAATCCCCTGTCTTCCGGCAGGCGTTGGCGCGGGCCGAGGCCCGCAAAGCGGTACGTGCGCCGGAGGCCGAGCAGCTGCCGCTGGTGTCGGTGCTGCGGCACCACTGGCGGGACGTGCTGGTCGCGATGGGTGCGCGGATGGCGGAGAACATCTCCTACTACGTCATCACCGCGTTCATCCTCGTGTACGCGACCACCTCGGCGGGTGTCTCCAAGCAGACCGCGCTCAACGCCGTACTCCTCGCCTCCGCGGTGCACTTCGCGGTGATTCCCGCCTGGGGTGCGCTCTCCGACCGGATCGGGCGACGGCCCGTGTACCTGCTGGGCGCGGTCGGGATCGGGCTCTGGATGTTCCCGTTCTTCTCGCTCGTCGACACCGGCACCTTCGGCAGCCTCGTCCTCGCCGTGACGGTGGGCCTGGTGCTGCACGGCGCGATGTACGCGCCCCAGGCGGCCTTCTTCTCAGAGATGTTCGCGACCCGGATGCGCTACTCGGGCGCTTCCATCGGCGCCCAGTTCGCCTCCGTGGCCGCGGGCGCGCCGGCGCCGCTGATCGCCACCGCGCTGCTCGCCGACTACGACAGCTCCACGCCGATCGCCCTGTATGTGATCGCCGCGGCCCTGCTGACGGTCGTCGCCGTGGGAGTCGCCAAGGAAACCCGCCACCGCGACCTGGCCGACGACGACCTGACCGGCACCGAGCCGGCCGACAGCGGGCCTGCCGCCGGCACGGAACACACGCAGACCCCGGCGACGGACGCGCGCGCCGTCTGATCCCGTCCCCGCCCCCGTCCCCTCGCCGGTTCCGTCCCCATCCCCGGCGCACGGCCGCCCCCCGTACGCCACCCGCGCGTACGGGGTCAGCGCGTACGGGGTCAGCGCGTCCGCGGCTCGGCGCGAAGGCCATCGTTGCGAAGGGGGTCAGCGCGAGGAGGGTCGGTACGAGGTGGTCAGGCGCAAGGGATCAGTGCGGTGCCGGAGACGGAGCCGTCAACCTGTGCAGTCTCAGGGCGAGTTGGATCTCCAGTGCGCGGGCGGGGCTCTGCCAGTCCTCGCCCAGAAGGTGCCCCACCCGCTCGAGTCGCTGGGCCACCGTGTTGACGTGAACGTGGAGTTCGTCCTTGGTGCGGGCCGGGCTCATGCCTGCGGCGAAGTATGCGTCGAGGGTACGCAGCAGGTCGGTGCCGCGCCGCTCGTCGTAGGCGACGACCCGGCCTACGGTGCGGTCCACGAAGCCCGCCACGTCCCGGTCGCCGGCGAGGAGCAGCCCCAGGAAGCCGAAGTCCTCGGCGGCCGCTCCGTCGCCGGAACGGCCCAGCAGACGCAGGGCGTCGAGGCAGCGGCGGCCCTCCGCGTACGCGGCGACCACCGTGTCCGGGTGGGCGGCGAGGTCGCGCACCGGGGCGGACGCGCCGACGGTGACCGCTTCCTGGACGGCGGCGCCGAGGTGCAGCGCGGTCCGGCGGGCCAACTCCGTTGCGTTGTCGCCGTATTCGAGGGGCATCAGCAGGACCGTGCCGCCGTCGCGGGCGGCGGCCAGGCCGTGCCGGGTAGCGGCGAGGTGGGAGGCGGCGGACCACAGGCGACGCCGCGCGGCCGCCTCCTGGTCGGCGTCGGGCGCGGCGGCGTCGAGGCGGGCCGCGAGCACGACGTGGGTCGCGTCGAGGTCGGCGTGCAGCCGGGCGGCGCGCTCGCGCAGCAGGCGCGGGTCACGGTCGCGGGCCTCGAGCAGGTCGTCGAGGAGCTCGCCGCGGACGCGTTGTTCGGCCTCGGCGGCGGAGCGTCTGGCCAGGAGGAGCAGGGACGTGACCATCGCGGCCCGCTCCAGGGTGCGCTGGTCGACCGGGTCGAGGGCCGGATGGCCGTGCAGTACCAGAGCGCCGAGCAGTTCCCCGCCCGCCGCGACCGCCGCGATCCAGTCGTCCTGATGACGTACGGCGTGGCCTTCCGCGCGGGAGGCCTCCAACGCGCCGGCCGGTGCGCTTTCCAGGAACTCCACGGTGCCGCCGAGCACTTGGGACACCGCGGCGGCCACGTCGTGGACCCCGCCACCGCGCAGGACCAGTTCGGCCAGCCGGTCGTGGACGTCCGAGGCGCGCTCGATGACCGCGCTGCGGTCCCGGATGATCTCGTTGGCACGCTCGATGCCGGCCAGGGCCGAACGCGTCTCGGTGAGCAGGTTGGCGGTGTCGATGGCGGCCGCGGCGAGGGCGGCGAAGGAGGCGAGCAGGGCGATCTGCTCCCGTTCGAAGACCCGGGCGCGCCGGTCGGCGGCGAACAGCACCCCGATGACGTGGGGTCCCAGGGTCAGCGGAACTCCGAGGATCGCCACCAGTCCCTCGTCGCGTACGCCCGCGTCGATGGTCGTCGTATGGCGGAAGCGGTCGTCGCGGAAGTAGTCGTCGGTGACGTAGGGACGGGCGGTCTGGGCGACCAGGCCGCCGAGCCCTTCCCCCATGCCGAGGCGCAGCTGCTGGAAGCGGGCCGCGACCGAGCCTTCGGTGACCCGCATGTACGTGTCGCCCCTGGCCGGGTCGTGCAGGCTGAGGTAGGCGATGTCGGTGCCGAGCAGCGAGCGGGCCCGTTGCACGATCGCCTGGAGCACGGCGTCCACGTCCCGTGGGCCCGCGAGGTCGTGGGCCGTCTCGAAGAGCGCCGACAGCTCGGCCTCCCGCCGACGCCTGCCCTCGAGTTCCGAACGTACCCGCAGCGCGAGCAGCTTGGCGTGTTCGAGTGCCGCGATCCGCTCGCCGTCCCCTCCCTCGGCGCGGGCGAGCAGCACGGGCCGGTCGTACGCCTCGGCGGCCGCGCCCCGGGCGAGCAGCTCGAGGAACGGCGCGTCGGCGTCGTAGGCGGGGCCGGGGGCTGCCGTGGCGCCCTTCAGGTGATCGCGGGACATGCTCACAGGATTCCTCATAGCCGGGCCGCCCCGTCAGCCCTGTGGACAACTTCGTCCGCTTCGTCCGCGCGGCGCGGCGGGGCGCTCAGTGCGCGGTCCAGCCGCCGTCGAGGACCAGCGAGGTACCCGTCACGAAGGACGCCTGCGGGCCGCACAGGTACGCGACGGCCTCGGCGACCTCCTCCGGTTCGATGAGTCGTTTGACGGCGCTGTCCCGCAGGAGCACGTCGGCCAGCACACGCTCTTCGGGGATGCCGTGCGTCCGCGCCTGGTCGGCGAGCTGCCGTTGCACGAGCGGGGTGCGCACATAGGCCGGATTGACGCAGTTGGAGGTCACACCGTGGGGGGCGCCCTCGAGGGCGGCGGTCTTGGAGAGGCCCTCGAGTCCGTGTTTGGCGGCGACGTAGGCCGACTTGTAGGCGGAGGCGCGCAGTCCGTGTACGGAGGACACGTTGACGATGCGGCCCCAGCCCTGCCCGTACATGTGGGGCAGGGCGCCGCGGATGAGCCGGAAGGGAGCCTCCAGCATCACGGTGAGGACCGTGTGGAAGACGTCCGGCGGGAACTCCTCCAGGGGGGCCACCCGTTGCAGCCCGGCGTTGTTGACCAGGACGTCGGTCCCGGCGGCGGCCGATTCGGCGGCGTCCAGGTCGGTGAGGTCCAGGACGTACGGTTCGACCGAGCCGGGCAGGCCGGCCGCGCTTGCGGCGAGCGCCTCCAGCCCTGCCGCGTCCCGGTCGACGGCGCGGACCGCGGCCCCGGCGGCGGCGAGCCGCAGCGCGCAGGCGCGTCCGATGCCGCCGGCGGCGCCGGTGACGAGGGCGGTCCGGCCGCCGAGGTCGGGTGAGGGGGCGGCGTGACCGGGGGCGACCTGGTGGGGCGGAGTCATGCCTCGACCCTAGGCAGAGCCCGCTCCCCGCCCCATGTGGTCACCGCCCATACTTCATTCGGAAGGCGTGGTCTCGAACCACGTGGGTTCGTCGGAGAGCGCCTGCTTGATGCGGAACAGCTGCCGGTCGTGCATCGGCGGCAGGGCGTCCAGCGCGAACCAGCCCACCTCGATGGACTCGTCGTCGTTGACCCGCGCCTCGCCGCCCACGGCCCGGCAGCGGAAGGTGACGTCCATGAACTGGCATTCGTCGCCGTTCGGAAACGCCATCCGGCTTCCGGCGCGGACCAGGACGACGCGCTCGGGGACACAGTGCACGCCCGCCTCCTCGTACACCTCCCGCACCGCGCAGTCCGCGGGCTGCTCGCCCGGGTCCGGGATGCCCGAGATCACGCACCACTGGTGGTTGTCCGCGCGCTGGCCCAGCAGCACCCGCCCGTCGTCGTCGAAGACGACGGCGCTGACGCCGGGGAGCCAGAGCAGCTGGTGGCCCGCGGTGGCCCGGATCTCGGTGATGAAGTCAGGAGTCGGCATACGGCGACTCTATCCGGGCCGCCCGTTCAGCCGGTCGTGCTCCGCCGGGCCCGCAGCCCGGCGCCGATCGCCCATCCCAGGCCGCCGGCGGCGATGAGGAACAGGGCGATCTCGGGCAGGATGCCCAGCTTCGTCGCCGGCGTCTCCGAGGAGCGCAGGGGCACCTTCTGGACCAGGGAGTCGGCGACGAACATGCCGGTCTTCTTGGTGATCTTCCCGTCCGGCATGATGATCGCGCTGACGCCGCTGGTCACGGGCACCGTGACGGTCCGGCTGTGCTCGACGGCGCGGACGCGCGACATGGCCAGCTGCTGGTAGGTCATCTCGCTGCGGTCGAAGGTGGCGTTGTTGCTGGGCACCGAGATCAGCTGGGCGCCGTGGGTGACGGTGTCGCGCACGGCCCAGTCGAAGGCCGCCTCGTAGCAGGTGGCGAGGCCGACCTTGGTGCCGTTCATGTCGAACACACCCGGCTTGCTGCCCCGGCTGAAGTCCTGGCGGACCATGGAGGTCCAGTTCTTGTTGATGGCGCCGATGAGCGAGCGCATCGGGAGGTACTCGCCGAACGGCTGGACCTGCCGCTTGTCGTACGTCTGGGTGGGCCCCTTGACCGGGTCCCACAGGATCTGCTCGTTGTAGAGCTCGCCGTCCCGCTCGACGACCCCGCCGACCGAGATGGGGGCGTTGATCGCCTTGGCCGCGTTGTCGATGACGACGGCCGCGTCGGCGTAGGTGAAGGGGTCGATGTCGGAGGAGTTCTCGGGCCACAGCACGAGGTCGGGCTGGGCGATCTTGCCCGCCTTGACCTCGGCGGCCAGACGCTCCGTCTCGCGCGCGTGGTAGTCGAGCACGGCCCGGCGCTGGGCATTGAACTCCAGACCGAGGCGGGGGACGTTGCCCTGGATGACTGCCACCGTCGCGGTGCCGTCCTCCGCCTTGTCGCTGACCAGGGGCCGGGCGGCCACGGCCGCTACGACCGGGACGGCCACGCCGAGCAGTGCCAGAGCGGCCGCCGAGCGCCGCACCTCGCCCGAGCGCCGCCGCTTCTGTACGAGGCGCACGACCTCGTACAGGCCGAAGCCGCACAGGACGACGGCGAAGCCGAGTACGGGGGTGCCGCCGACCGCGGCGAGGGGCAGGAAGACGCCGTCCGCCTGGCCGAAGGCGATCTTGCCCCAGGGGAAGCCGCGGAAGGGCACGCGCGCGCGGGCGGCCTCGCCGGCGATCCAGAGCGCCGCCGCCCACAGCGGCCAGGCCGGGAGCTTCGCCACGGTGGCGATGCCCACGCCGACCAGGGCGACGAAGACCGCCTCGATGGCCACCAGGGCGAGCCAGGGCCCGGGCCCGACCTCGACACCGGTCCACACGAGGAGCGGCAGCAGGAAACCGAGCCCGAAGAGGTACCCGAGGCCGAAGGCCGCCTTCCAGCTGCGCCCGCGCAGCACCCAGCCGAGAACGGCGAAGGCCGGCAGCGCCAGCCACCACAGGGTGCGCGGCGGGAAACTGACGTAGAGCAGCACTCCGGAGAGCGCCGCTGCGGCGGCCGGGACGAGGCGCAGGAGCCGCGCGCCGCGCGTGGCCCGCGCGGCCTGGGGCTCCAGCTGGTCCGGCTGGCCCACGGAAGTAGCGGTGACGGTCACTCCGGGAGTGTACGGCGGGTGACCTTTTGGCCGACAGCGCAGTCCGTGGAGCGGCCTGCGGGGGCCGTCCGGGCCGACGCGACTCATCCACAAATCGCCCATCAGCCGTTACGGTGTGCCAGAGTTCCGGTCGTGCGGGTGACCGGGGTCCGTCACGGTTCAGGGCCGTCACGGTCGGGGGCGACCGGTTTCGGGGGGACGGGTGGGTTCCACGGGGATGACGTCCGCGGCCGACGCGGACGGGGAAAGACGAAACGTTTCTGACGCGGCGGGCATGGTCGTGCTCGGGGCCTGTGCGATCTGGTCCCTGGTCACCGCCGCCGTGCACGACGGACGCCCCGAGGGTGTCCTGCTCGCGGTGCTGGCGCTGGCCGCCGGCTATGCGGCGGGGCGGATTCTCGGGGCGCTGCTGCCGGTCGCCGCGCCCTGCGCCGCGGCGCTGGCGGGGCTCACTCTGCCGGTGACCCGGCCCCGGCTCGACCCGGGACCCGAGATCGTCGCGCCGCTGGGCCACGCCGGTGCCACCGCCGCGGTGCTGACCCTGTCGGCCGGTGCCGCCTGCTGCGCCGCCTGGGCGACGCCCGTGCCCGTGCTGCGGTTCGGGCTGCGGCTGCTCGCCGCGGGCGTCACGGTCACCGGGGCCCTGCTGGGCTCCAGCACGGCGGTGGTGACGTGCGGCGCGGTGCTGCTGTGCTCCCTGGCCGCCGGCCGGATGCCCCACCGGGGGCCGGGCCTCGCCGCGTCGGCCGTGGCCGCAGCCCTGGTGACGGGTCTGGTCTGGGCGGTCGCCGGGAACGCCCTGCCCGGCGGCCTCACCGGCTCACTGACGGACCGGCTGACACCGCACCGGGTCGACCTCTGGCGCGACGCCCTGGGCCTGGCCCACCGGGAGGCCGGTCTCGGAGTGGGGCCCGGGCGCTTCGGAGAGCTGAGCAGTGCGCCGGCCCGGTCCACGCCGTCCGACGGCAGGCCGCACTCGGCGCCGCTTCAACTGGCCGCGGAGCAGGGTGTCGTCGGTGTGCTGCTGCTCGCCGCGGTCTTCTGCTGGGTGCTGCTCGCCCTGTGGCGTGCGCCGCGCCCCACGCCGGTCGTCCTCACCGCGGGTGCCGCGCTGACGGCTCTGGCCGCCGTCGCCGCGATCGGCAACGCGCTGAGCTTCACGACGGTGTCGGTGGGCGCGGGGCTGCTGGCCGGCCTGGCCACGGCCCGGCCGCTCGCCGACGAGCCCACGGCGCCCGAAGCGCGGTCGCGGTCCGCCCGGGACCTGCGCCACGGCGACCGCCCGGCCGTCTGACCCGGCGCGCGACCGGTGCGGGGATCAGGGCGCGGTGCCCGTGGTGCCCGTCCGCAGCCGGTCCTTGATGACGCGGACCGCCGACTCCGCGTCGTCCACGGTGATCGTGAACGTGTGACCGTCCCAGAGCCGCAGCACCACGCCCTCCCCGCGGCGGACCACGACGGCCGTGCCCTTGTCCGGACGCCAGCGGTAGCCCCAGCCGCCCCAGTGGCGCGGAGTGACGAGCGGTTCGAAGTCGGCCCCGGCCACATGGGTCAGCGGAATGCGCCGGCGCGGCAGCCCGATGTGGCCGCAGCGCACTTCGAGCGACTCCCTGTCGAGCTTGAGGTCCACGTGGACGAAGGCGAGGGTGCCGAAGAGAACGAGCAGCCCCGCGGCGATACAGCCGACGACGGACATGGCGAGCGGGGCGATGCCGGACGTCCACGCGGATTCGACGGCGAGCTCGATGCCGAGCGCCAGACAGGCGGCGCCGACGAGTGCCAGCAGCCACTGGACCCGGTTGGTGGCGCGCCCGGTCCAGACCTCGGGATGCGGGGCGTCGCGATGCGGGACGTCCGGAAGCGGGGTGCTCTCGTCGTGGGGGTGGTCCCTCATATTCATGAGGTTACTCAGGTTTCGCTGTGCCGGTAGCGCGTTGCGCACGGTGACTGCTCCGCCCGGGCGGTGGGCGGTCCGAGGTCCGGCCCGGGAAGTCGCCTCGCCCACTGGGCGCTACTGGGCCGGGCTGACGACCTGGAGCAGCCGGCCTTCGGCGTAGGCCAGGGCGGGCGCCGGGAGCCCACCCGGACGTCCGCTGAGGAGGACCGTCACGGTGCCGAGGGCCGGCGCCTCGGGTGCCGGCCGCGCGCCGATGCGGCGCAGTGCCTGCGCGGCCACGGCGCCCGCCGAGCCGTGCAGGACGAGCGGCGGCCGCCCGGGGCGCTGCACGGCGGCACGGATGCGGTCGGCGACCAGTTCGTAATGGGTGCAGCCCAGGACGACGGTCGTCACCTCCTCGGGCGTGAGAGCGGCGGCCGCGGTGACCGCGGCGTCGATCGCCGCCTCGTCCGCGTGCTCCACCGCCTCCGCCAGACCCCAGCAGGGCACCTCCGTCACCGGGACGTCACCGGCGAAGTCCTGGATGAGGTTGCGCTGATAGGGACTGCCGGTGGTGGCGGGCGTGGCCCAGATCGCGACGGGGCCGCCGCCGGCCGCGGCCGGCTTGATCGCCGGGACGGTGCCGATCACCGGGATGCCGGGTTCGAGGAGGGACCGCAGCGCGGGCAGGGCGTGCACGGTCGCCGTGTTGCAGCCGACGATGAGGGCCTCGGGCCGGTGCGCCGCGGCGGCCTCGGCGACGGCGACGGCACGCGCGGTGAGGTCCTGCGGGGTGCGCGGCCCCCAGGGCATGCCGTCGGGGTCGAGAGAGAGCACGAGATCGGCGTCGGGCCGCAGGCGCCATACCGCGGCGGTGGCCGCCAGCAGGCCGATTCCGGAGTCCATGAGCGCGATCTTCACCCGGCCACCATAGACGATGTGCCCCTGCGGCCCGGCGGCGTGGGGGAGACTGCGCGCGTGAGCGCCATCGCGTGGATCGCCGCCGTGTCCCTGGCCGCCTGGCTGTGGCTGCTGCTCTGTCAGGGCTTCTTCTGGCGCACGGACGTCAGACTGCCGGTCCGTCAGGAGCCGCGGGAGTGGCCGTCCGTCTGCGTGGTCGTCCCCGCGCGCGACGAGGCGGCGGTGCTGGCCGCGAGCCTGCCCTCCCTGCTCACGCAGGACTACCCGGGCCGGGCGGAGATCTTCCTCGTCGACGACGGCAGCTCCGACGGCACGGGAGAACTGGCGCGCGCGCTCGCCCGGCGGCACGGCGGGCTCCCGCTGACGGTGGACTCACCGGGCGAACCTCCCGCGGGGTGGACCGGGAAGCTGTGGGCGGTGCGCCATGGCATCGGCCTGGCACGCGCGCGTGAGCCCGAGTACCTCCTCCTCACGGACGCCGACATCGCGCACGGGCCCGGCAGTCTGCGGGAGCTGGTGGCGGCGGCGCGCACCGGGGGGTTCGACGTCGTCTCCCTGATGGCGCGGCTGCGGGTGGAGAGCCGGTGGGAGCGGCTGGTGGTGCCGGCCTTCGTCTACTTCTTCGCGCAGCTCTATCCCTTCCGCCGGATCGGCCGGCGCGGGGCGCGGACGGCGGCAGCGGCGGGCGGCTGTGTCCTGCTGCGCACCGAAGCGGCCGAGCGTGCGCGGATCCCGGACGCCATCCGGCACGCCGTCATCGACGACGTGGCACTCGCGCGGGCGGTGCGGGGCGCGGGCGGCCACATCTGGCTGGGGCTGGCCGACCACGTGGTCAGCGTGCGCCCGTACCCGGGGCTGCACGACCTGTGGCGGATGGTCTCGCGCAGCGCCTACGCGCAGCTGCGGCACAGTCCGCTGCTGCTGACCGGCACGGTGCTCGGCCTCGCGCTCGTGTACCTGGTCCCGCCGCTCACCCTGGTCGGCGGGCTCGCCGTCGGCGCCACGACGACCGCGGTGTGCGGCGGTCTGGCGTGGCTGGTGATGGCCGGGACGTACGTCCCGATGCTGCGCTACCACCGTCAGCCGCTGTGGCTCGCTCCCCTGCTGCCGTTCACCGCGTTCCTCTATCTGCTGATGACGGTCGACTCCGCGGTCCAGCACTACAGGGGGCGCGGTGCCGCTTGGAAGGGCCGCACCTATACCCGTCCGGACGCCGTCCCCGACGAGGGCTGAGCCCCGGTGCAGGGGCCTCCGGCGCGCGGGGCCCCTGCTGAGAGGCTCGCTACTTGCGGCCCGGCGTCCAGTTCATGCCCCACCCGTAGACCTGGTCGACGGTCCGCTGCGGGCTGACCCCGCGCTGGGGCACCAGGTAGCGGGCCTCGCGCTGGACGACGAGGTCGCCGCCGTTGTTGGTGATCAGCGCGAGCGCCGCCACCGTCGAGGGGACCGTGCACTCGTCCAGGGAGAAGTCGATCGGTGCGCCGTACTGGGGTTGCAGCGTGACCGTGGCGTGCAGGTCGGCGAAGGAACGGGCGCCCTCGTAGATGGTCACGAAGACGAGGATGCGCCGGAAGTCGTTCTTGTGGTCGAGGTTGACCGTCAGGTTCTCACCGCTCGTCGCGGCGCCGGTGCGGTCGTCGCCGTCGAGGTGGATGTACGGCGGCTGGTGCAGGGCGCCGAAGGCGTTGCCGAGGGCCTGGACCACGCCCTTGCGGCCGTCGGCGAGCTCGAACAGGGCGCACAGGTCGAGGTCGAGGTCGTTGTGCATGGCGACCGCGCGCCCGCGCTTGCCGCCCCACCCCGAGAACTGCTTGCGCATCTCCCAGTTGAGGTTGACGCGCAGGGCGCCCGAGGTGCCGCCCTGCTTGCTCAGGGACACCGACGGGGCCGCCTTGGTGAGCGTCACCTTGGTCAGCCGGACCGGCGCGACGGGCGGAGGCGGCGGGGCCTGGTGGACGGGCGGGGGCACCGCGGCCGGAAAGGCGGGCACGGTCGGCGGCGGGGGCGGGGAAGACTGCGGGGCCGCCGGAGCCGGGGCGGCCGCTCGCTGCGGCTCGTCCACGGCGATGCCGAAGTCGGTGGCCAGACCCTCGAGGCCGGTGCCGTAGCCCTGTCCGACGGCCCGGAACTTCCAGGCGCCCTGTCTGCGGTAGAACTCCCCCAGTACGAAGGCCGTCTCCACCGTCGCGCCGGCGCTGTCGAAACGCGCCACGACGGTGCCCTGCGCGGCGTCGCGTACCTCGATGTAGAGGCCGGGCACCTGGCCGAACGACCCGCCGTCCGCCGAGGCCACGAGGACGACGGTCTCGATCGCGGGCTCCACGCGCGCGAGGTCGACGAGGAGGCTGTCGGTCACCCGGCCCCCCGCGTCGCGCTTGCCCTCGTGGCGGACGGCTCCGGAGGAGTGGGCCGGCTGGTTGTAGAAGACGAAGTCCGCGTCGGAGCGGACCTTTCCGCCCACCAGCAGCAGTGCCGACGCGTCCGTGTCCGGAACGCCGGGTCCCGAGCGCCAGCCCAGTTC
The DNA here is from genome assembly GCF_042737375.1 of Streptomyces sp. NPDC060000. Taxonomy (NCBI): domain Bacteria; kingdom Bacillati; phylum Actinomycetota; class Actinomycetes; order Kitasatosporales; family Streptomycetaceae; genus Streptomyces; species Streptomyces sp. NPDC060000. Next base: position 21,705 of record NZ_JBHWUU010000017.1, on the reverse strand, counting down.
GACCCGCAGTGCCGTGGTCGGCACCGGAGCATTGGACCCCTTCGACATTGACATGTACGCCCCCATCGCGTGTCAGTGCACCGGGCCGCACGCCTCGGCACCCTCGGCTTGCCTGTCCGGCCAACCTATTGCGCGGGGCGGAGAACGCCCATCGGGAGCGCGGGAACAGCTCTGCCCCAACCGCTGGTAACCCGCTTGGAACTCGGCCTTTACAGGATCCGACGGGTGTTCGCCGTCCCTTTTTCCCACGTTCGCTCACATTGGGGGGCCGAAGCCACTGCGGACACGGAAATCAACCCTCTTATCGGTCTCCCCAACCAGCACATCGTGGGCTTAACTTATGCACCATGACCTCCCCCCGCTCCACCTACGGCGGCGGCTACTACGCCTCCTTCCCGGACACACCGATCTACGACTCGCTCGTGGCCGAGCGGGGCACCCCGCAGATCGCCCCGATCCGGGTCCCCGCCGCGTACGACATGGGCAGCAGCAACCTGCCCGCGCTGCCGTCGGCACTGCCCGCCCTCCCGGCGGGCCCCTCGCAGATGTCCTACGGCTACCCGCAGGCGCAGCAGCCCGCGCCGTTGCAGCAGGCCCCTGCGGCGTACATCCCGTCGCAGCCCGCCGCGCCGCGCGGCTACCCCGGGCCCCAGGCGCAGCAGCAGCCGCGTCCGGCGGGTCCCGGCACGGGCTACGACGCGATGCGCCCGGCCGCTCCCCGGCCCGCCGCGCCGCAGTACCAGGACCCGTACAACCAGCAGTACCGCGGCTACTGAGCCGACCGGGTTGTCGGTGCCACCTGGCAGGATGACCCCATGGGCCAAGGGGAGCTGCTGTCGATTCACGTCCATCCGGTCAAGGCGTTCCGGGGCCAGTCGCCCCTGGAGGCCGTCGTGGAGCCCTGGGGGCTGGCTGGTGACCGGCGCTGGGCGCTGATCGACGACGGGGGAAAGGTCGTCACGCAACGGCAGCGGCCGCGTCTCGCGCTGGCCGCCGCCGAGCTTCAGCCCGGCGGCGGTGTACGGCTGTCCGCGCCCGGTCTCGAGCCGCTGACCGTGCCGGTGCCCGAGCCGGCGGGCACGGTGTCGCTGGAGATCTTCCGCGACAAGGTGGAGGGGGTCCTCGCCGGCGACGCCGCGCACGCCTGGTGCACCGCCCATGTCGGCGCCGACGTGCGGCTGGTGCACATGGACGACCCCGCGACGCGTCGGCCCGTCGACCCGCAGTACGCGCGGCCCGGCGAGACCGTCACCTTCGCCGACGGATATCCGCTGCTGGCGACCACGACCGCTTCCCTCGACGCCCTCAACTCGCTGATCGCCCAGGACCGGCACGCCGGTGAGGGACCGCTGCCGATGAACCGTTTCCGGCCGAACCTGGTCCTGGCGGGCACCGACCCGTGGGCCGAGGACGGCTGGTCGCGGCTCACGGTCGGCGAGGTCGAGTTCCGGGTCGCCAAGCCGTGCGGCCGGTGCGTCGTGACCACCACCGACCAGGGCACCGCCGCTCGCGGCAGGGAACCCCTGTACACCCTGGGCCGGCACCGGCGCCTGGGCGGCCGGCTCGTCTTCGGACAGAACCTGGTCCCGCTTCGTCGCGGCACGATCAGAGTCGGCGATCCGGTGCACGTCATCTCGTAGTTCCGGCCTCGGTCACCGGACCGGGCGATCCGCGGGAACCCCCGCACGGCCTCGCGGCGTTGGGATGGCGAGAGAAGTTCATGAGAGGTCCCGGGCCCTGGTGATTTCGCTCTCTCTTTCCCCGGACTGGCGCGTGAACGGCTCCAACGGGAGTTATCACGGAGCGGGAAGGGGGTGCGGGCGGTGCGAGCGATCGGCGGAATCTGGCGCTGGCGACACAACCCACTGCGCCGTACGACGGATCTGGTCGAGGCGTGGGTGACGTTGTCGGCCCTGCTGCTGATCCTCCTCGTCGCGCCCGTGGTGGGCTCCCTCGTCGGCGCCGTCGTACAGGACGTCCTGCAGCAGTCGGTCCGCGAGCAGCGGCAGTCCCGCCACGAGGTCACCGCCACCGTGGTGCGTAGGGCGCATGGTTCGCCGCTGGAGGTGGACCCGGAGACGGCCACCGGCCGCGAGGCCCGCACCCGGGTCGTCGCGGACTGGAAGGCACCGGACGGCACGGCACAGCACGGCACGGTTCTCGCGGGCCTCAAGACCCCGCACAGCGGCGACCACTTCGAGATATGGACGGACGGGCACGGCGCGCTGGTAGCCCGCCCGCTGGACTCCGCCACGGCGACGACGCACGCCGTGCTCGCCGGCTTCGGCGCGGCCCTGCTCACCGCAGGCACCTGCGAGGGCGGCCGGCGGCTCATCGTCTGGCGCATGGTCCGCCGCCGCTACGCCCGTTGGGACCAGGCCTGGGACCGGGTGGGCCCGGACTGGGGCCGCACCGGCACCGGCAGCTGACGGCCTTCCGTCTCTGGTCAACCCACCACCCGCGCGCACGCTACGGTGGTCCGGCCGAACCATTCGGCATCAACCCGCGTATCACGAGGTGGGGGCACATCAACGCCATGGCACAGGGCACGGTCCAGGTGACGCACACCGGCACATCGAGGTGGCGGCGCCGCACGGGTGAGTACGCGTCGCTCGCCGCCGCCCTGGAGGCCGCGGCCGAGGGTGACGTCCTCACCATCGCTCCCGGAACCTACCGGGAGAACCTGGTCGTGGAGCGGTCGGTGACGCTGCGCGGCCCCGAGGGTTCCCCGGGTTCCGTGCGTCTCGCGCCCCTGGACGGGGTGCCGTTGACCGTACGTGCCTCGGCGGTGGTGCAGGACCTGCACGTGGAGGGCCAGGACGCGGCCGCGCCCGCGGTGCTCGTCGAGGAGGGCACACCGGAGCTGCTGGACCTCCGGATCGTCACGCGGTCCGCGGCGGGCATCGAGGTGCGCGGCAGTGCCCGTCCGACGGTCCGGCGGTGCACCGTCGACAACCCGGCGGGCATCGGCATCGCCGTGGTCGACGGCGGCGGTGGTGTCTTCGAGGAGTGCGAGGTCGTCGCGGCGGGGCAGGCCGGCGTCTCGGTGCGCGGCGGCGCCCACCCCCGGCTGGAGCGCTGCCGTGTCCACCACACGTCGGGCGCGGGCCTGAGCGCGACCGGCGACGGCTCCTCCCTGGAAGCGGTGGGTTGCGAGGTCTACGAGGTCAGGGGCAGCGGCGTCCAGATCACCGCCCGGGCCACCGCGCACCTCACCGACTGCGATGTGCACCGCACGACCTCCGACGGCGTCACCCTCGACACGGACGCCGTGCTGACCCTTGCCGACTGCCGTATCCACGACATCCCGGAGAACGCGGTCGACCTGCGCTCCCGCTCCGTCCTGACGCTGACCCGCACGACGGTGCGTCAGTTCGGCCGTAACGGACTGTCGGTGTGGGATCCGGGCACCCGCGTGGACGCCAACCAGTGCGAGATCTTCGACAGCACCGGCGACTACCCGGCCGTCTGGGTCAGCGACGGCGCCACGGCGGTCCTCGACTCCTGCCGGGTGCACGACGTACCCGACGCCCTGTTCGTCCTCGACCGCGGCTCCCGTGCGGACGTCGTGGACAGCGACCTGTCCCAGGTGCGCAACACGGCCGTGTCGGTGAGCGACGGGGCGACCGCCCAGCTCGACGACTGCCGGATCCGGGACGCGGCGACCGGCGCGTGGTTCCGCGACCACGGCAGCGGCGGCACCCTCAACAACTGCACCGTCGACAGCACCCAGACCGGGGTGATCGTCACCAAGGGCGCCGATCCCACCGTCGAGCGCTGCACCGTCGACTCCCCCGCCGAGGCCGGGTTCTATGTGTCGGCCGGCGGCCGCGGCAGCTTCCTGAACTGCCGGGTGACGAACAGCGGCGGCTACGGCTTCCACGTCATAGACGGCAGCCGTACGACGCTGCGGAAGTGCCGTACGGAGCGCTGCGCGCGCGGTGGTTACGAGTTCGCCGACGCCGGGGCGGACGCGGGGTCGGGCACCGGTCCCGTGGTCGAGGACTGCACCAGCGACGAGAGCGCGGGCGTGCGGACCCCGGGGGCCGCGGCGGCGCCGGAGACGGCCGTGCAGGCGACCGCACAGTCGCCCGGGCTGCTGGGCATGGTTCCCGAGCAGCGGGTCACCGCCCCGGAGCCGCAGGGGACCGCCGTCGAGCCGGAGACATCGGCGCGGGCCTCGACGGACGTTCTCGGCGAACTGGACACGCTGGTGGGCCTGGAGAGCGTCAAGCGGGAGGTGCGGGCCCTCATCGACATGATCGAGGTGGGCCGGCGCCGTCAGCGGGCGGGACTCAAGGCGGCGTCGGTCAAGCGCCATCTGGTCTTCACCGGCTCCCCCGGCACCGGCAAGACGACGGTCGCCCGCCTCTACGGCGAGATCCTCGCCGCTCTGGACGTCCTGGAGAAGGGGCATCTCGTCGAGGTGTCCCGCGTCGACCTGGTCGGTGAGCACATCGGCTCGACGGCGATCCGTACCCAGGAGGCCTTCCAACGGGCTCACGGCGGTGTGCTGTTCATCGACGAGGCGTACGCGCTGTCGCCGGAGGACGCGGGCCGGGACTTCGGTAAGGAGGCCATCGACACCCTGGTGAAGCTGATGGAGGACCACCGGGACTCGGTGGTCGTGATCGTGGCGGGCTACACGGCGGAGATGGAGCGCTTCCTCTCGGTCAACCCCGGTGTGGCGTCCCGCTTCTCACGGACCATCACCTTCGGCGACTACGGCCCCGACGAGCTGCTGCGGATCGTGGAGCAGCAGGCAGAGGAGCACGAGTACCGGCTCGGCCCCGGCACCGCGGACGCCCTGCTGAAGTACTTCACGGAGCTCCCCAAGGGGCCCGCCTTCGGCAACGGACGTACCGCGCGCCAGACGTTCGAGGCGATGGTCGAGCGGCACGCGAGCCGGGTCGCCCAGGTGGCGGAGCCGAGCACGGACGAGTTGACGCTGGTGTACGCGGAGGACCTGCCCGAGCTGCCCTGATCAGCTCAGGTGCGCTGCTGGGGCACCTCCGGCCGCAGCCGCCCCAGCAGCTTCTCGCGTTCCTCCGCGAACGCCGGGTCGGCCTGGTAGTCGGAGTGGCCCAGGATCGGCGTGGGCAGCGGGTGCGCCTCGTCGCGCCCGTACGCCAGCGGGTCCGCGAGAGGCTCGCGGTCCACCCGGGGGCCGCAGTCGTCGCCGGACAGCCGGACCGGACCGCCGATGGGGTCGGTGAGCCGGTACAGGTTCCGCCAGCAGGCGATGTCCTCGTGCAGGGCGGCGAGCGCGGCCGGGCCGAAGTGGGCCGGGAACCAGCGGCCGTAGAGCCGCTCGATCGGGGAGCCGTAGGTGAGCAGGGCGACCCGCTTGCGGTCGGAGGGTTTCAGTTGCCAGGCCGCGGCGGCCGCGAGGACGCTGCCCTGGGAGTGACCGGAGATCACCAGACGTCCGCCCGTGGCGCGCGTCCAACTGGCCATGCGCCAGGTCAGGTCGGGGACCGCGCGCTCCGCGTAGCAGGGTGGGGCGAAGGGGTGCGCGGCGCGCGGCCAGAAGGTGCCGACGTCCCAGAGGATGCCGATCGTGCGCCGCGCCGAGGCGTCCTTGTAGGCACGTCGGCCCCAGGTGACGAAGAGGACGAAGCCCAGCCCGATGAGCCAGGAGCCCAGCGCCTGAGCGGTCTGGGCGGCACCCTGCACGAAGGGCTGGGCGCCGTCCCCGGCCCGCGCCGGGGTCTTCCCGGTGCTGAAGGCGCCGACGAGCGCGCCGGCCCCCAGCAGCAGGGTCGCGGTGGAGGTGACGGCCACCAGGAGCGGGCCGCGGTCGGTGAGCGTGGCCATCGCGCGGGCGCGGGCGATACGACGGGTGCGGGCCGGGTCGCCGTGCCGCACCTCGTACTCCCCGGCCACGGCGTCCTGCTCGGCCCGGGTCAGCAGCAGGGTCCGCCGGGCGAGCAGTCCGCACAGCACCAGCAGGACGACGATCAGCACGGGAATCACGGACGCCTGCCAGGTCAGCAGCACGGGCGGTCCGTCGAGGTAGGTCCCGGTGCCGTCCAGCCAGTCCGACACGCGCTGCGACACCCCGCCGGACATCACTCCGCCGAGCGCGCAGGCCAGCATCGCGACCGCGGGGCCCCCGAGCCCGCGCAGGGCGCAGCGCTCCTGCGGGAAGTGCCGGACGGCAGCCATCCCGTCCGGGTCCCCCGGCGCGGATACCTCCCGCGGACAGTGGTGCAGGGCCCGGGCGACGACGGCGAGGGCGACCACCAGGGCGCCCTGTGCGAGGGCGAGACCGCCGAAGACCGCGTCGCCGGGGAGTCGTCCCCCGGAGTGCCAGCCGGGGCGCTCCCACCCGGCGTACACCAGGGTGAGGGCGAGCAGGGCGAAGGCGGCCAGGGGCAGACGGTGGACGAGGTGCGCGTCGAGGCGGCGGTCGAGGCGGTGCTCGCTGCGGCCCCGGCGGCACACCACCCACAGCGTGGCCAGCGCGCCCGCCACCAGCGACGCCTCCAGCAGCCGGCCGAACACGTCGAGGACGGGAGGGCCGCCGGGTCGGCGGTCCTGGCGTACGGCCGCCGTACCGACCGCCGCCGCCACCGTCAGCAGGCCCGCCGCCGTGTGGGCCGCGCGCAGTCGGGCCACCAGCCGGCGCCCGTACCAGAAGCCGGGCCGGCCGAGCGCGGTGTGACCGGGGCCGTCCTCGGGTTCGGGCATGCGGTCCAGGGGTTCCTGGGACTCGTAGGCCCGCCAGGTGCGGTGGGACAGGTACCAGAGGAGACCGGTGAGCGCGGTCGGGACCAGGGCGGCCAGCGCGAGCCGGCGGCCGGGCAGGCTCCACCAGCCGCCGTCCGAGACCGCGGGTGAGAGGAAACCCAGCCAGGAGTGACGCGCGGCGCACGCGGTCGTGCCCGCGCACTGCCAGGCGGTCAGGTCGACGGCGACCTCGCAGGCCGCGGCGACGAGCAGCACCGTCAGGCTGAGCGCCGCGAGCCGCACCAGCAGCCCGTACAACCGCACCGCGCGAAGGCCTTCCCGCGCGGCGGGGCGCATCCAGTGGGCGAGGTTGACGACCATGAACGGCAGCAGCAGGAGCCACAGGGCACGGGTGCCGTTGCCGGACGTGAGGTTGGACCACACGTAGGCCTCGGGTACCGGGGCGTCGCGGCCTCGGTCGTCGGCGGGGCCGGTGTCCGCGGTGACGTCGTCGGCGCGCCGGAACAGGGCCGCCGTGTCGTCGCCGGCGATCCGCACCGTGCGCGGATCGTTCAGCATCTTCTCGGGCCTGGCGCCACCCACGCCGTGGACCAGGAGTTCCAGGGCCGTTCTGTCCGCAGAGACACGTTCCACTGTTCGCACTTCCCCCGTGACACGCCTTCGACATGTGTCATGCGGACATAAGGATCGCCACTCCACAGGCTTGATACACCTCCCGTCACGGAACCTCCAGGGCTGTGCGACGAACGCCGGTGCGACGCCTGGGTGGCATGGACGCGTCGGGGTGGTGGACCTCGTGTGAGCGAGCCGTGCGAGGATGGGACGCCCCCGCACCGGGATCGGCGAGAATGTCCTCGTCGGAGCAGGTGAGCGGGCCTGTCGGACGGGTCGAGGGAAAGGACCGGAGCGTACGTGAGTGAGAATCAGAACCTCCTCGCGGAGCAGCGCCGCGCCCTGATCCTGGACGAGGTACGCCGCCGTGGCGGCGTCCGTGTCAACGAGCTGACCCGCAAGCTCGGCGTGTCGGACATGACGGTGCGCCGCGACCTCGACGCGCTGGCGCGTCAGGGTGTCCTGGAGAAGGTGCACGGCGGCGCGGTGCCGGTCGTGGAGGCGAGCACCCACGAGCCCGGCTTCGAGGCGAAGTCGGGCCTGGAGCTGACCGCCAAGGAGGACATCGCGAAGGCGGCGGCGGAGCTCGTCACCCCGGGCAGCGCGATCGCGCTGTCGGGCGGTACGACGACGTTCGCGCTGGCGCATCATCTGCTGGACGTGCCGGATCTGACCGTGGTGACCAACTCGGTGCGGGTGGCCGACGTCTTCCACATGGCGCAGCGCACCTCGGGCCCCCGGCAGGGCGCGGCCACGGTCGTGCTGACCGGCGGGGTACGCACGCCGTCCGACTCGCTGGTGGGCCCGGTCGCGGACCAGGCCATCGCGACACTCCACTTCGACATGCTGTTCCTCGGTGTGCACGGGATATCGGCCGAGGCCGGTCTGTCGACGCCGAACCTCGCGGAGGCCGAGACCAACCGGCGCCTGGTGCAGTCGGCGCGCCGGGTCGTGGTGGTCGCGGACCACACCAAGTGGGGTGTGGTGGGCCTCAGTTCGTTCGCGGCGCTGGAACAGGTCGACACGCTGGTGACGGACGCGGGGCTGCCTGAGGCGGCGCGCGAGGAGATCGCCGGGCAGCTGCGGCGGCTGGTGGTCGCGGGCGAGCCCGGTGAGGGTACAGACATCTGAGGCGACTGCGGCTAGGGTGGCGCACCCGTTTCCTCGCCATGAGGAGGTCGCGCGTATGGCTCACCGGTTGCGCCCCGAAGGGCTCGGCTTCGTCGGGACGGCTCCTGTACGGCTGGTCTTCGCCCAGGAGATGTCCGCGTCGCCCGAGCGTGTCTTCCACGCGCTCGCCGAGGACGTGTCCGGCTGGGCGGAGTGGTTCCCCGCGGTGACCTCGGTGCGGCCCCTGGACGACGGCGCGGGGCGCGACGTACGGCTCTGGGGCGGCGGCCGTTTCCGGGAGACGGTGCTGGCGGCGGAGGGGCCGCGGGTGTACGCCTACCGCGTGGACGTCACCAACGCGCCGGGCGCCCGGGCACTGGTCGAGGAGTGGCGCCTGTCGCCGGCCGGGACGGGGACACGGGTGCAGTGGACGTTCGCCGCCGACGGGAACGGGGTGTTCCGGGCGGTCCTGCGACCGGCCCGGGCCGGTCTGGGGCGGTCGTTCCGGGGCGCGGTGACACGGCTGGACCGCCGGCTCGTCCCCTGAGGGCCATGGCCCGGCGCCTCGATGAACTCGCGGGTCAGGCCTGCCACACGCCCGTGGCCAGCAGCGACTCGATCGCGGCCGCGTATGCGGTGATGTCGAGGCCCTGCTCGGCGAGCCAGGCGTCGGAGTAGTACTTGTCGAGGTAGCGGTCGCCCGGGTCGCACAGCAGGGTGACCACGCTGCCCCGCTGCCCGTCGGCCACCATCTCGGCGACGATCTTCAGCGCGCTCCACAGTCCGGTGCCCGTCGAGCCGCCCGCCTTGCGGCCGATAACCCGTTCCAGAGCCCGTACGGCGGCGATGCTGGCCGCGTCCGGGACCTTCATCATCCGGTCGACGGCGCCGGGCACGAAGCTGGGCTCCATGCGCGGGCGGCCGATGCCCTCGATGCGTGAGCCGCAGTCGCAGGTGACGTCCGGATCGCCGGTGGTCCAGCCCTCGAAGAAGCACGAGTTCTCCGGGTCGGCGACGCAGATACGGGTGTTGCGCTGCGTGTAGTGCACGTAGCGGGCTAGCGTCGCGGAGGTGCCGCCGGTGCCGGCCGTGGCCACGATCCAGGCCGGCTCCGGGAACCGTTCCCACTCCAGTTGCCGGAAGATGGATTCGGCGATGTTGTTGTTGCCGCGCCAGTCCGTGGCCCGTTCGGCGTAGGTGAACTGGTCCATGTAGTGGCCGCCGCTGTCCGCCGCGAGGCGTGCCGACTCCTCGTACATCGTGCGGGGGTCGCCGACGAAGTGGCACCGGCCGCCGTGGAACTCGATCAGGCGGATCTTCTCGGCGCTCGTCGTGCGCGGCATGACCGCGATGAAGGGCACGCCGATCAGTTTGGCGAAGTACGCCTCGGACACGGCCGTCGAGCCGCTGGACGCCTCGATCACCGGGCGGCCCGGCCGGATCCAGCCATTGCACAGGCCGTAGAGGAAGAGGGAGCGGGCGAGCCGGTGCTTGAGGCTGCCGGTGGGGTGGGTCGACTCGTCCTTCAAGTACAGGTCGATGCCCCACTTCTCCGGGAGGGGGAAGCGCAGCAGATGCGTGTCGGCCGAGCGGTTGGCGTCCGCCTGGACCTTGCGGACGGCTTCTTTCAGCCAGTCGCGGTAGGCGGTGTCGGTGCGGTCGACGTCGAGGGTGGCGCCCGTCCTGGGGTGCTCGGGGGTGGTCACGGCGGGGGCTCCTTCAGCTGTGCGCCGACGGTGGTCCGCGCGGCCGACGCACCGATCATAAACACCATCCACACGCTTCTCACCTGCATAAACACACCTTTGAGAGCCCCAAAGGCGGGCCTGGGGGGCGATTGCGGGCACCTGGGGGCGCATTCCCGTGAATGCTCCGGACGGGTGTCGCCGAGACGGCGTACGCACTGGTGCTCGACGCCGGGCGCGGGCAGACTGCACCGGGTCGGGCGAAGGTCCGGGCGGGGTGATGGCGCCGGTCCGGACGCGTGTCCCGGACGGGGGCGCACACTGGATCGAGGACAGGTTCGATCACGACGCGGGCTCGATCACGACGACCCACGCGGGTGCACGGATCGGCCCGCCCAGGTACACAAGGGGGCGGGGAGGCATGGCGGAGCCGGAGTTCACGGCTACGGGCGTGCGCATCGGCAAGCGGCTGCGTTCGCTCACCCGAGCCGGCCAGGTCCGGATCAGCGACGGCAGGCTGGAGTTGCTGACCAGCTACGGCAGCGAGATCGACAGCGCGCCCGTGCAGGCGGTCCGTGCCTCGAGGCCCTGGTTCGCGCCGGAGGACCGGGCACTGGCCGACCTCAACGGCAACCGGTATCTGCTGACGCTCGGCGAGCACGACCCGGCGCCCGGCCAACCCGGACCACCAGCGGCGCGCCGCTTCATCGAGGCCGTACGCAGGGCGGCGGGGCGCGGCGGCTAGCCGGCGCTGACGCGGGCCCTTACGACGGTCGGCCCACTGCGAGTTGCGGCACCGCGGCCGCTGCGCCACTCTGGTCTCACGTCACTCTGGGTTTACCGGCGATAACGCTGCGAACCAGCCCCGCCGGCCACGACAGCAGGCGGCCGCCTTGCGCAGTTGCCCTGCTCGATCCGAACTCCGTGTTCTTCCGGACCTAAGTCGGGGAGTCGCAGCCGTGATCACCAACCCAAGCAGGCACTGCACGGTCGAGCTTCAGGCCCTGCCGTCGCGGATCGGCCAGGTCCGCAGAATCGTATCGGCGCAGTTGCGTTACTGGCATATGGATCCGCTCATAGACCGGGCCGCGCTCGGTGTGACCGAGCTGCTGACCAACGTCCACCTGCACGCGCAGCCCGACAAGACGTGCGTCGTGAAGATGGAGTTGCTGCTCGACCGGCTCACCGTCTCCGTACGCGACCACGACCCTCGTCTGCCGGTCCTGGGGCCCCTCGACGACGAGGCTCTCGCCACCTGTGGGCGTGGGCTTGCCATGGTGGCCGCGGTGAGCGAGAGCTGGGGCGCCAGGCCGGACGGCGAGGCGGGCAAGGTCGTGTGGTTCACGCTGCCTGCGCCCGTGGCCGTGCGCGAGCTGTCGGCGCGTCCGCCGCGTCGTACGCCCCGGGAGCAGGCCGCGCCCCGGTTCACGGAGGTCGTCTCCGTCGACGATCTGCGGCCCGCACATGCCCCCGCCCGGTCGGCCGTCGTCGGCTGACCGGGCGGTGACGTCACCTCCGGGTGCGCGTCGCCCTGCGCCACGGTGACCTGTACCCGGGAGGTACGCCATTCGGGCGTACGTCACCCGGGTACCCGTCCCTCGGGCGTCACCTCACCCGGCGGCGACGGCCCGCAGCACGTCGAGACGGGCCGCGCGCCGGGCGGGCGCCGGCCGGCGAGGGCTCCGACGGCGACGCCGTGGCCACCACGGCGAGCCGCGCGGGCCGCACCGGCGCGGTGTGGGCGGCTCGCCGAGGAGAACGCCCCGGCGTGAGTTCGGCACCGAAGTCGTCCGCTCGAAGGCGAAGGCGCTGTCACTCGCCCCGTCGGAGGCCCGTACCGGCACTCAGCCGGGGAACGCGCCGCGGACCGGGCCGCCCGCCGTGCGGAACGCGGGTGGAGGCGCCGGAGCCGGACGGGCCCGTGATCGCGGTGAAGCGCCCGGCCGGGAAGGCCAGCTCACCCCGTCCAGGGGGCCCGTACGGCGGTGTCGCCGACGCCGTACACGTCCACGGCGTCGACGACCCGCGCGGCGTTCGCGCGGCCGTGGTGGCGGTCGCGGTGCTCATGCCGTACCGCCCTTGCCCACGCGGCCGAACTGCTCGTCCAGGACGGACAGCCGGCGCCAGTACTCGTCCTCGTCGATCTCGCCGGAGGCGAAACGACGGCCGAGGACGGCGAGGGGGGAGTCGCCGGTGGGCCGGGGATCGCCGACCGCGCTCCAGGGGCCGCGGCGGCCCCGCCCTACGGTGCGGCGCAGGAGCGTGACGACGCCGATCACCACGACCGCCCAGATCAGCGGGAAGAACAGGATCCACGGGCCGGGTCCGCCACCGTCCCAGTTCGCCAGGGTGTTCATCTCGGGTCATCTCCTCGGTGGGTGCGTGTGATGCCTCGAGAGTCCCGCCGGACAGGGGTCCGGGTCGTCGTACAGGCAGCGGCGGTGTGCCTACCTCGCCGGGAGTACGCGCGCGCGTCCCGACTGCTCCCCGAGGATCGACTTCTGCGGCTCGACTTCTGTAACTACTGGTATGTACAGTCAGGTCATGAGCACTTCGGAGCGACTGATCGAGTCCACCCGGGAGCTGCTCTGGGAGCGCGGTTACGTGGGGACCAGCCCCAAGGCGATCCTGGAGCGCGCCGGTGCCGGGCAGGGCAGCATGTACCACCACTTCAAGGGCAAGCCCGACCTCGCGCTGGCGGCGATCCGGCGGACGGCCGACGAGCTGCGCGCCACCGCCGAGGGAGTACTCGACGGGCCGGGCACGCCGTACGAGCGCATCAGGGCGTACCTCACGCGCGAGCGGGACGTGTTGCGCGGCTGTCCCGTCGGGCGGCTGACCATGGACCCGGACGTGATCGCCAGTGACGAGCTGCGCGCACCCGTCGACGAGACGATCGACCTGATCCGGGAGCGGATCGCGTACCTCGTCGAAGAGGGCAAGGAGCAGGGCGAGTTCGGTCCCGGGCTTGACGGTGAGGCGATCGCCGCCACCGTCGTCGCGACCGTCCAGGGCGGATACGTCCTGGCCCGCGCGTCCGGTTCGCCGGCCGCCTTCGACGCGGCCGTCCGCGGACTGCTGTCGCTGCTCGCCCCCCGTTCGGCCGACCAGGAGGCCTGATGCACGCCATGCAGTACGAGCTCACGCTGCCCGCCGACTACGACATGGGCGTCATCCACGCGCGCGTGTCCCGGGTCGGGCGTCTGCTGGACGACTGGGAGGGTCTCGGCCTCAAGGCGTATCTGGTGCGCGAACGCGGAGTGCACGGTTCACCGGTCAACCAGTACGCGCCGTTCTACCTCTGGAACACCGTGGAGGGCATGAACACCTTCCTCTGGGGCGGCGGCTTCCAGGGGCTCAGCGACGACTTCGGGCGTCCGACGGTCCGTCAGTGGACCGGCCTGGCCCACGAGGAGGGCGTCGCCGCCGGTTCCCCGGCCCTGTTCGCCGTACGGCGGCGCCGGCCGGTGCCGGACGGGGCGGTGCTCTCCGAGGCGGTGCGGGAGGCGGTGGACGAGGCCGGGCGGCTGGCGCGGGAGGACGGGGCGGTGTTGGCCGCGGCGGCGGTGGACACCAGCCGCTGGGAGAGCGTGCACTTCTCGCTCTGGGAACACGACACGCCGAAGGCCGACGGTGACCTCTTCCAGGTGCTGCACCTGTCGGCGCCGGGGCGGAGCGCCCTGCCCGGGGGCCGGCAGTGGTGAGGGCCGTACGGACGGTGCTCGGGGACATTCCGGCCGAGCGGCTCGGGGTGTGCAACGCGCACGACCACCTGTTCTTCGGCACTCCGAGGATGCCCGGCCAGGAACTGGACAGCCGCTCCGCGGCGCGTGCCGAGCTCGACGCGTTCCGCGCGCAGGGAGGTGACGCCGTCGTGCAGTGGACGCCGTACGGGCTCGGGCGGCGCGCGGCGGACCTGCCGCCGCTGTCCCGGGAGTCCGGGGTGCACGTGGTGGCCGCGACGGGGCTGCACCAGGACGTGCACTACGACGGGGCGGCGCTCGGCGGTCTGCGGCACCGGCTCGCCGAGGTCTTCGTGGCCGAACTGACCGAGGGCATCGGGACGTCGGGGGTCCGCGCCGGGTTCGTCAAGGTCGCCGGCGGGTTCCACGCCCTCGACGCGCACGCCCGCTGGACCATGACCGCCGCGGCCGAGGCGCATCACGCGACCGACGCCCCGATCGCCGTCCACCTGGAGCTGGGCACCGGCGCGCTCGACGTGATCGACCTGCTGTGCGGGGAGCTGGGCGTACCCCCGCACCGGGTGATCCTGGGACACCTCAACCGCTCCCCCGACGCGGCGGTGCACCGCCTGGCCGCCGAGGCGGGCTGCCTGATGGCCTTCGACGGCCCGTCACGCGCCAACCATCCCACCGACTGGCGGATGCCGGACGCCGTACGGGCCCTCGCCGACGCCGGCTTCGGCGACCGGCTGCTGCTGGGCGGTGACACCACGACGGCCGCGGCCCGTTCCGTCGACGGCGGCCCCGGGATGCCGTATCTGCTGCGCCGGGTCCGGCCGCGGCTGGCCCTCGCCGTGGGTGAGGAGCTCGTGGCGCGGATCCTCACGGAGAACCCGGGGCGGGCCTTCGGCGTCGACTGGCGCTGAACGACGGCCCGGCGGCGGTGCCAGTGGCGGCCGTGCCGGTGGTGTGACGGCGCGGCCGCGCGGACGGTCGGGTGGACGCCTGGCCGCTGTCCTTCGAGGCGCCCCACCCGTGTCGGCGGTCGATCTCGGTCCAGGCGCTGACACGGGAGCGCACCCGGTCGGGGTACGGCTTGCCCGTGCAGTGGGTGGAGATGCGGTCGATGTCGGCCAGGCCGTCGTCCTCGCGCAGTTCGGCCACCCGTCCGACGAGGGTGACGTGCGTGTACCAGTCGTCGGCGTCGAGGACGGTGAGGGTCAGGCGCGGGTCGCGGTGCGGGGGCCGGAGGCGGACCCGCTCTCGTCCAGGCTGATCAGGACCCGGCCGTCCGCCCAGACGTACCGGGTGGGGGTGGAGACGGACGCTCCGTCGGAACGCGGGGTCGCCCTCACACAGGGGTTTGGGGCGGCTCAGCAGTTCGACGGCCTCGGGCGGAAGCGGTGGCCTGGACACAGGGTCTCCTCGCGGTTCGGTCGCCTTCAGTCGTTCTTGTCGAAGCTGGCGAAGTAGGCGGCGGCCATGTCCTCGTCACCGTGGCCCTGAGCGGCCGCCCGCTCCAGCCGCTCGGCGCTCGCCACCGCCACGTCCAGCCGGACGCCGTGCTCACGGCCGGCCTCGACGATCAGACGCGCGTCCTTCGCGGCGGTCGCCACCGCGAACTGCGCCGGCGAGAGCCGGCCCTCGAGGATCAGGCCGGTCTTCGCCTTCAGGTATCCCATGTCGAGCGGGCCACCCGCGATCAGCGCGAAGAACGCCTCCGGGTCGACGTCCAGGGACTGCGACAGGGCGAGGACCTCGCCGGCCGCGGCGGTGGCCGCGATCACCCAGCTGTTGGCCACCAGCTTCAAGCGGGTCGCACTGCCCTCGCCGCCGTCCTCGCCCGTCCACACCGTGCGTGCGCCCACGGCGTCGAACACGGGCGCCACCGCGTCGCGGTGCTCGCTCGGTCCCGCCGCCAGCACGGTCAGCCCGCCGGCCTCGGCGGGCTGCCGGGTGCCCAGCACGGGCGCGTCGAAGAAGACGAGGTCGTGTGCGCGGGCGAAGGCCGCCAGATCGCCGACGGCCCCGATCCCGGCGGTCGTCGACTGCACCCAGACCGCCCCGGCGCGCAGGGCGGGCGCGGCCCTACGCATGGCCTCCAGGGTGGCGGGGCCGTCGTAGAGCATGGTCAGGACGACATCCGCACCCTCGACGGCCTCGGCAGGGGTGTCGACGACGTGTGCGCCGTCGGCGGTGAGCGGCTCGGCCTTGGCCCGGGTGCGATTCCAGGCCCGCACGGTGTGGCCGGCCCGGACGAGGTTGCGGGCCATCGCGGCGCCCATGATGCCGGTCCCCAGGACACCCACGGTCAGTTCGTCTGTCATGGCGTCAACCTACTTCGACGCGGCGCCGACCAGGCCGTCCAACCACGCCTGGTGGCCGTCGAGCATCGGGTTCGGCCGCTCGTGGGCCAGGACGGCGGCGGGCAGGCCGATCCGGGTCCCCTGGGTCAGGATCCGGACCCGGCCCCCGGGCAGGTCCTCCACCGGCCAGGCGTGCGGCACGTCGCGCCGCTCCTCGGGCGCGCCGTCCTGCTCGGCCGCCCAGGACAGGCGGCCGGCGACACCCGCGGCGGAGACCTGGAGCAGCGGACGGGACGCGAACCGTTCACCCGACTGTCCCGGGGGGAGCCCACACCGCAGGCACCCGAGCTCGCCGGGCCGGTCTCGGGACTCGGCGCCGACCCGGTGATCGACGGCGGGGCCACGCTGTAGGCCGGCAGCAGTGCAGCGCTGCCTGCACTGCTGCGCTGCGCTACGGGCAGCACCGCCGGCGAACGGAGCCGCGCTGTGGGCGGCGCCCGCGGCTCACACCGGGCGCAGCGCGCCCAGCGGATCGTCCAGTACCGGCTGCCAGGCCAACTCGGCCGCGCCGACCAGGCTGTTGTGGTCGAGGGAGCAGGCGAGGATGGGGACGCCGCCGCTGCGCCCCCACAGGCTCCGGTCGGCGACGACCGCGCGCAGACGGTCCGGGTCGGCGTCGAGCAGGGTGCGGTGCAGGCCGCCGAGGATGATGCGGTCGGGGTTGAGGATGTTCACCAGACCGGCCAGGCCCAGGCCGAGCCGGTCGATCAGGGCTTCGGCGGCCGTCCGGACCACCGGGTCGCCGTACTCCTCGCGGACCAGTTCGTTGGCCTGCTGGAGCAGGGAGCCCTCGGGGCCGGGGTCGCGGCCGGCGGCGGTGAGGAGCGCGAGCGGGTCCGCCTCCACGTCGAGACAGCCACGGCTGCCGCAGTAGCAGGGGCGGCCCTCGGGGTTGACCGTGAGATGGCCGACTTCGAGGGCGAGGCCCGAACTGCCCGTGTGCAGCCTGCCGTCGAGCACCAGCGCACCGCCGACACCCCGGTGTCCGGTGGCGACGCACAGCAGGTCGCGGGCGCCGCGCCCGGCGCCGTGCCGGTGTTCCGCGAGGGCGGCGAGGTTGACGTCGTTGCCCACGAACGCGCGGCCGGTGAGGCCGGCGGCGCGGATCCGCTCGGCGAAGATCTCCCGCACGGGCGCGCCCACCGGCCACGCGAGGTGCAGGGGGTTCAGCGCGAGGCCCTCCGGTTCGGTGACCGCGGAGGGTACGGCGAGGCCGGCGCCCACACAGGCCCGGCCCGTCTCCCTCAGCAGTTCGGCGCCGGCGTCGACGGCGGCGCCGAGCACCTTGGCGGGATCGGCGTCGACGGTCTCGCAGCTGGGCGTGGTGGCGACGATCCGCCCGCCGA
This sequence comes from Streptomyces sp. NPDC060000, assembly GCF_042737375.1. Lineage (NCBI taxonomy): Bacteria > Bacillati > Actinomycetota > Actinomycetes > Kitasatosporales > Streptomycetaceae > Streptomyces > Streptomyces sp. NPDC060000. The sequence goes on along the minus strand of NZ_JBHWUU010000017.1, from coordinate 4,210 downwards.
GACCGACCAGCGCGGCCCGGAACCCGTCGGCGTGGACCTGCGCGGCGAGGGCGACCGGCCCCTCCTCCGCGACCTCGAGCCGGTGCGAGGGCCGGCCCTGCGAACCGGCGGCGGCACCGGGCCGCGCGTCGACCCTGATCAGGCCGAGCGCCTCCAGCTCCGCCGCGACCGCGCCCGCCGTCGCGCGGGTGACTCCGAGTTCGGCGGTGAGCACCGCACGGGTGGGTGCCCGCCCGGTGTGCACGAGCTCCAACGCGGGCCCGAGCGCGCTCCGCCCCCGGTCCAGCCGCGCCCTCGAGGTGGTCCCATCCCCCGCCGGCCGGGGGTCCGCCTTGCCGCTCATGAGGGCGAGTCTCCCATGATCCGCTTCGTCAGGTGGCGTCCGGGAAGCCACTGACCCGCAGGGTGACGTTCAGCCGCCCGCTCAGCCCCAGTCCGGCCGGCGCCGTGCCCGGCAGGACTCGCGGCACCCCGTGGTACGCGAGCCGGGACGGCCCCCCGAACACGAAGAGGTCACCGCTGCGCAGCTCCACGTCGGTGTAGGGGCGGGTGCGGGTCTCGGTGTTGCCGAAGCGGAAGACACAGGTGTCGCCGAGGCTCAGGGACACCACGGGCGCGCCGGACTTCTCGTCGGCGTCCCGGTGCATGCCCATCCGGGCGTCACCGTCATAGAAGTTGATCAGTGCGATGTCGTACGCGGCTCCCCGGGCCTGTGCCGGCCCCAGCGCGTCGGTCACCGCGCGCCGGCCCAGTTCGCCCAGCCAGGCGGGGAAGGGCTTGACGGGTGCGCCGTCAGCGTCGTCGGCCGTGCGGGCGTAGGCGTACGGGTACCAGTGCCAGCCCAGACAGACCTGGCGGGCGGTCATCGTGCCGCCGCCGGGCGTGCGGACCGTGCGCAGGCCGGCCGGCGGACGGGCCCAGTCCCGGCAGGCCCGCAGCAGCTCGCGCTGGTGGGCCTCGTCCAGCCAGCCGGGCACATGCACCGCGCCCGGAGCGACCTGCGCACGTTCCCGGGGAAACAGCTCGGTGTCCATGAACCCATCCTCCTACCCGGGTCCGACACCTGGCCTGAGCTGCGGCTCGGTTAGCCTTGAAGCACGATGAACGACCGTATGACGACGCCGTGGGGCGAGGTCGCACTGGCCCGCCACCCCGAGGATCCGCGCGAGAGGCTGCGCGCCTGGGACGCCTCCGACGCGTACCTGCTCAGGCACCTCGCGGAGCAGGACGTTCCGCTGACCGGCACGGTGGTGGTGCTCGGCGACCGCTGGGGCGCGCTGGTCACGGCGCTCGCGGCGCACGGACCGACGCAGATCACCGACTCCTGGCTGGGACAGGAGGCGACCCGGGCGAACCTCGCGCGGGCCGGCGTCGGGACCGGCGCCGTCCGGCTGCTCACCACCCAGGACCCGGTGCCGGAGCGGATCGACGTGCTCCTGGTCCGGGTGCCCAAGAGCCTGGCGCTGCTGGAGGACCAGTTGGAGCGGCTGGCGGCCGCCGTGCACGCGGACACGGTCGTCGTCGGCACCGGCATGGTGAAGGAGATCCACACCTCGACGCTGAGGCTGTTCGAGCGGATCCTCGGACCGACCCGGACGTCTCTCGCCGAGCAGAAGGCCCGGCTGATCCTCTGCACCCCGGACCCGTCGCTGAAGCGCCCCGGCAACCCGTGGCCGTACGCCTACGACCTTCCCGACGACATCGGCGGCATCCTCTCCGGCCGCCCGGTCGTCAATCACGCGGGTGTGTTCTGCGCCGACCGGCTCGACATCGGCACCCGGTTCCTCCTCCAGCACCTGCCGAGGACCAGCGGCGCCCGCCGGGTGGTCGACCTGGGCTGCGGCAACGGGATCGTCGGCACGGCGGTGGCGCTGGCCAATCCGGAGGCCGAGGTGCTGTTCACGGACGAGTCGTTCCAGGCGGTCGCGTCGGCGGAGGCCACGTACAAGGCGAACGGGGTGCCGGGGCAAGCCGAGTTCCGGGTCGGCGACGGACTGGCGGGGGTGGCGGACGGCAGTGTGGACGTCGTGCTGAACAACCCGCCGTTCCACTCCCACCAGGCGACGACGGACGGCACGGCCTGGCGGATGTTCACCGGGGCCCGGCGCGCGCTGCGGGCGGGTGGCGAGCTGTGGGTGGTGGGCAACCGGCACCTCGGCTATCACCTGAAGCTGAAGCGGCTGTTCGGCAACGCCGAACTCGTCGCCGGTGACCGGAAGTTCGTGGTGCTGAGGTCGGTCAGGCGAGGCTGAGCCCCACGCCGGTGATGATCCGCTCGACGGTGTGCGCCATGGCCTCCCGTCCCGCGCTCAGATAGGTGCGCGCATCGACCGCGTCCGGATGCGCCGTCAGATAAGCGCGGATCGCGCCGGTCATGGCCTGGTTGAGCGCGGTGCCGATGTTGACCTTGGCGATGCCGCCCGCGACGGCGGCCGTCAGCTCGCGGTCCGGGACTCCGGAGGAGCCGTGCAGGACGAGGGGCACGTCGAGGTCCGCGCCGAGCCGCCCGAGCAGGTCGTGGTCGAGGGCGGCGGTGCGGGTGGTCATCGCGTGGACGGTGCCGATGGCCACGGCCAGGGCGTCCACGCCGGAGTCCGCGACGAACGCGCGGGCCTCGACCGGGTCGGTGCGGGCGCCGGGCGTATGCGCACCCTTGCCGCCGATCTCTCCCAACTCGGCCTCGATCCAGAGCCCTTGGGCGTGCGCCCGGTCGACTGCGGTACGGGTCGCGGCAAGGTTCTCGTCGTACGGCAGGCGGGAGGCGTCGTACATGACCGAGCTGAAGCCCGCCTCGGCCGCCTGTCGCAGCAGGAGGTCGCTCCGGACGTGGTCGAGGTGCAGCGCGACCGGAACGGCGGCCCGTTCGGCGGCGGCAGCGGCAGCGTGGGCGAGCGGGAGCAGCCGGCCGTGGCGGTACGCGACGGCGTTCTCGCTGACCTGGAGGACGACGGGCGCGCCGACGGCCTCGGCGCCGGCGATGACGGCCTCGACGTGTTCCAGCGTGATGACGTTGAAGGCTGCGACGGCGGTACGGGCCGTGCGGGCCCGGGTGACCAGTTCGCCGGTGGTGGTGAGCGGCACGCCGACTCCTCGGGGGCTCAGGGGGTGAGGACGACCGAGCGGGTGAGGTGGCGCGGCCGGTCCGGATCGAGGCCTCGTGCGGCGGCGACAGCCACGGCGAGGCGCTGGGCGCGGACCAGTTCGGCGAGGGGGTCCAAGTCGCCCGGCACCCACCTCGCACCGGTGCCCGCCACCTGCCGGGCCAGCCCGTCGGGTGCCTCGCCGAACATCCAGGTCGCCGTGGAGGCGGTGGCGATGCTGATGGGGCCATGCCGGTACTCCATCGCGGGGTAGGCCTCGGTCCAGGAGAGCGACGCCTCACGCATCTTCAGCGCGGCCTCGTTCGCCAGTCCCACGGTCCAGCCGCGCCCCAGGAAGGTGAACTGCTCGCAGTTCACCAGGCCTTGGGGAAGCGGCTCGGTGAGCGCGGTGCGGGCGTCGGTGACGACGGCGTCGGTGTGCAGCCCCAGGTGGGCGCGGAGCAGGGTGAGCGCGGTGGTCGCGAACCTGGTCTGCACGACGGAGCGTTCGTCGGCGTAGGCCAGGACCACGACGTGGTCGGCGGACTTCACGACCGGGGTGTCGGGGTCGGCGGTGATCGCGGTCGTGCGGGTGTGTCCGCGCAGACGGCCGAGCAGATGGAGGACCTCGGTGGTGGTACCGGAGCGGGTCAGGGCGACGATCCGGTCGTAGGAGCGGCCGTGGGGGAACTCCGAGGCGGCGAAGGCGTCGGTCTCGCCGAGCCCGGCGCCCTCACGCAGGGCGGCCGCCGCCTGCGCCATGAAGAACGAGGTGCCGCAGCCGACGACGGCCACCCGCTCCCCGGCTCTCGGCAACTCCCCAGCGTATCGGGGCGCTTCCGCTGCGGCACGGGTCCAGCACGCGGGCTGGTCGGTCAGTTCGTCCTCGACGTGGGTCATGCCCCAGCCTCTTCCCGAGGGTGACGGTTCCTGCAGGACGGAACCATCTTGCCCGGCGAAGGCGCTCGTGCCGAGGGTCGGCACGACGACCGTCGGCACGACGACCGCTCCGACCACGGGTCCTCGTCGGTGAACCAGTACCCGGCGTAAGCGAGCAGACCGCGTCCGCGGGGAGCCGGGCGGGGAGCCGGGCCTGGCGGCGGGGGGCCGGGCAGAAGGCTCTGCCCCTG